>CAZBDB010000116.1:1643-4620 GCA_964490655.1 uncultured Candidatus Bathyarchaeia archaeon
GACGCTAGTGGCATAGTGAGGAAGGTCAAAGAGATACTGGGTTGAACCGTAACTGTACTAAGTCTTACCTTTTCCCCTAGTTCTCTTCTCAAATTCGTCAGCGTGGTGCTCGCAGCAGAAGTAATGCTCCACGCCGTTGATAGTTCTCTTGTACACTGCGAACACGCATTTTTCTCCAGGAATCTCGAAGTTGCATAGTTCGCATATTACAGACTTCATTTCTGAGCCTTCCTCTTTGCATGGTAATCCTTTATTGCTTCATGTAGTCCATCAGCAGCTAGGTTTGAGCAGTGCATCTTTATTGGGGGTAACCCGTCAAGGCTTTCAGCTACGTCCTTTCTTGTGATATTCATTGCTTCTTCAAGGGTTCTGCCCTTCGCCAGTTCCGTCATCATGCTGCTCGTCGCTATGGCAGCCCCGCAACCGAAGGTTTTGAACTTAACGTCGGCTATCTTATCGTCTTTCACCTTTATGTAAATGGTCATTAGATCTCCGCAGATTGGGTTGCCTACCGTTCCGACACCATCTGCGTCAGGGATTTCACCCATGTTACGTGGATTTCTGAAGTGTTCCATGACTTTCTCGCTGTACATTACGTAATCAACTCTTTTGGTGTCAAAGGTGAAATCTTCCTCAACCGTTTCACTATTTCTGGCAATAAGCCCAGCACATAATCTACATCGTCCTCTATATTTTGCTTTCCCAAAGTGAAAAGGAGGGAGCCATGTGCCTCCTCGTGTCTCAAGCCCGTCGCTAAGAGTACGTGAGAGGGTTCCAGTGTTTTGGAGGTACATGCTGAGCCGGAAGAACAGGCTACGCCTTCCATGTCCAAACTCAAGATTAGAGATTCGCCCTCGATGTAACTGAACCTGACATTGACATTGTTGGGTAGCCGCCTTGTTGGATGACCATTCAGGTAGGATTCGGGAATGCTATCTAGGACACCTTTTATGAACTGGTCTCGTAGCCCTGTCAATCTTTCTGCTTCATGACTCATCTCAGCCTTTACAATTTCTGCGGCCTTCCCCATGCCGACTATCCCTGGCATGTTCTCGGTTCCTGATCGCAATCCTCGTTCTTGTCCGCCTCCCTGTAGTACGGACTGTACACGTGTTCCAGTCTTTATGTACAGTGCGCCGACTCCCTTGGGGCCGTACATGTTATTTGAGGAGAAGGAAAGTAAGTCGATGTTTTCCTTCTGAACGTCTATCGGTATCTGACCTGCTGCAGCGACAGCGTCAACGTGGAAGAATGCTTTCTTATTGTGTACAATCTCTCCGATCTCTCTTATCGGTTCGATCGCGCCGATCTCGCCATCTGCATACATGATAGAGACCAAGATTGTTTTGTCGGTGATCTCATTTTCCAGTGATTGAATGTCTACAATGCCATATTTGTCGACCGGAAGATAGGTGATCTCGAAACCTTGTTTGCTCAGGTGCTTGCATATGTTCATTACGGAGATGTGTTCTATCGAGCTTGTGATTATGTGGTTGCCTTTGTTTTTATTTCTGTATGCTACACCCTTGATGGCTAGGTTGTTGCTCTCTGTACCCCCGGAGGTGAAAATGACCTCTTCCTTCTTTTCTGCTCCGATCAATCCTGCGACTTGTCCTCTAGATTGGTCAATGGCTCTTCGCGCTTCGTTGCCAAAACTGTGAACAGACGAAGGATTCCCATAGTCTACTATGAAAAATGGCGTCATAGCCTTGAGAACGCGTTCATCCACTGGCATCCCCGCGGCGTGGTCCATGTAGATTCTTCGCATTTGCAGACAGCCTCACGAATCGTCACAGGCTTAAGACGGCGTCCGCATCAAGGATTTGATCGTTGAGTGTTGCAGCGCCTACTATCTTGGCGCCATCTATGAAATCCCCTTTCTCCAGCCCGAGAAGCATGCAGCTCTGTTCGCAGACTTCAAGTCTTACTCCTGCCTTCACCGCCCGGTCCATTACCTCCTTGAGTGTTGGAAAACCTCCTAACTTAATCTTCTCTGCCTCTCCTTTCTTAACCACAGTGACTCCCTTTATCAAGAAATAGATTGTGGCGTCTAACCCCATTGCCGCGGCTGTTGTCGCCAAGATAAAAGGCGCGTACGTACGTTCTGGAGTGTCTACCCCGCTCGTTTGGACATACAATATCTTCTTTCTTTCACTCAACATCTTAGCCTTCATTTGCTTTTCTGATAAGAATTCGCAGAACATTGCCTTTTTTATTCATCCTCAACACTTCGTTTCCAGTTCGTTTAGCTAAGCTCTTTATATCTTCCTCAGCAGCCGGATCATCAGCAACCACTTCCAAGGTCTCGCCTACCGCCATCTTATCCAGCTCCAAACGTGTCTGAAAGACTGGCTCTGGACAATAGAGTCCTATGCAGTCCAAAGTTCGGTCAGATCTAAGACATGAAGACAATCAGATCATCTCCATTCTAACACATGCAAAAAGTTTCATATAATCCTTTCTGTGCCAATTCGATTTCACAGGACTATGCCTTACAGGTTCCAAGAAAGCGTCACCCAAATCAGCATGCAACACGATCTACAATCGTCGATGAGCCGCAACTGTGAGTAGGAGGCCCTGGCTAGCTAGCTAGCTTTGTGTTCCATATCTCTGCTTCAGCTGAAATCACAGTAGCATAGTTGGATGAGCAGTTGGATTCTACCCTCAGACGTTACTGCGAATCAGAGCAGTAGATGAGTTAGTTACAAATAGAGAAACAGGGAAACATCTTCCCTGTACCGAAGCTAGGCCTATTGCATGAGAACTGCCTAAGGAAAGATTTCCCTTTGCATCCTATTGGCTTCGGAAGTGAATGGTACTTGCAGAGGTGAGAACGTGAAGAGTCTTTCCCCGTCTATCACGCTTCATAGCCGTCAAATCTGGAGATCAGAGAGATAGGAGTTAGTGTCGTTACCATCGCTCAGGGGGACCCTTCAGCGTCTCGATCTCTTCCTAGAAGGTCTATCTTCGTCTACCA
>CAZBDB010000117.1:0-4607 GCA_964490655.1 uncultured Candidatus Bathyarchaeia archaeon
CTGCCTGTGAAGGTCACGAAAATTTATCTGATAGCTTCTGGATCAATAATGTGGTCCAATATGGTATTTCGTGGGATAAAGGTAATTGACTTTCATTCTCATTTCCCGACCAGCTATAGAGGAAAAAGATCAGGTTCGTTAATGCTTGAGAAATATGGAGCTGAGAAGCTCAAGCTGCTTAGGGAACAGTCTCAGCAGTATCGAGATGAATGGAGGAGGGTGTACGGCTTTGAACCCCCTGAGACTGAGACACACACTGATGAGGAACAGGCTGCGAGATGGATCAAAGACCTTGATGAGAAAGGCGTGGAAAGGGTGAATTTTGTAACAGGAGGCGGAAACGACAATCTGGCAAAAATAGTGAAAACCTACCCAGGTCGTTTTACGGGCTTCGCTCATCACAGCATGTTTTCAGAAGACTCGCCGGCTGAACTGGAACGAGCCGTTAAGGAGCTTGGTTTGAAGGGATACAAGATCATAGCCTCCTCTCAGACTAGACCTATCGACGATAAGTCCACTTACACGTTCTGGGAAACGGTGGAGAAGCTGGATATCCCAGTGATCATACACTTCGGTGTTACCGGAGGAGGTGGCAGCCTCCCAACGAACTTGAGAAGCATGAATCCGCTTACGCTCTGGGAGATAGCAAAGATGTTCCCCAAGATCACCTTTGTCGTACCTCACTTTGGGGCAGGCTACCTGAGAGAACTCCTCCTCCTGTGCTGGTTCTGTCGAAATGTCTCGATAGACACCTCAGGATCAAACCAGTGGATGACTTGGATGCCCTTCGAACTAGACCTAAAGAGTCTCTTCAGAAGAGCGATTGAGAGCGTAGGACCCGACCGCATAATCTTCGGAACAGATTCGAGTTACTTCCCCAGAGGCTTCAGTCTCGACTACCTAGAAGAGCAGCTGAAGGTGTGTCGACTAATGGGACTTGAAGAGACCAGCATTGAGAAGATATTCTATAAGAACGCAACGAAACTCTTGAAGCTCGATACATAAAAATGGGGAGAGAAAGGATTTCTCTACACTAGGAAGGTCTTATCCTTTTCTCTTCGACGCCTTATGTTGCCCCTAAACATGACAACCTGTCCTTCGTGGTGCACCGCCTCTAGGAGATAACCCAATATCATCAGAAGCCTATTTCTCTTGCCACGTCCGAGATCTATTTCAGCGTCAAGGTCCACGGGACTCAAGGCGTCTATGCCGCTAAGAACGGCGGCCTTTCCCTTCTCCAAGTCACTCATCAGCTTCTGCAGGGAGGGATTACTATTAGCGTAGTCGTCAGGCCAGCCTGCGGGCTTGTAGTCTGGGTCTCCCTTAATCATTCTCGGTATGCTGACGTTCCATTGTCGGGAAAGATGGATGAGAATCCATCTTATGTTGTTCGACTCGGGTACGGGTCGCCACTCAATCTCCTTTTCAGTCAGGTCTTTGAAGGCCCGGTCACATCGTCCAAAGGTATTCTCAGCAACAGTCTTCAACATCTCTTTCTTCTCTGACATTTCGACAACTCCTTGATAATATAAACTATTTAGGACTAATAAATCTAGACTTTGATCATTTGTATATTCATCTGGTAGCGCAGATACGCTACGATGATACAGTCTGCTAAAAGGCTATTCGGAGGTGCCGAAGAGGTTTGGAGTAGACTTAAGCCGATAGAAAGGACTATTCTTGGTCAATGGCTCTTCGATGAATGCTTCGGCATAGCGGCAACCTCCTTGAACGCCCCTGAGCTTCGCCTTCAACTTGCTGAATCTCTGATAGTAGCCGTCTGGGAACTTTGCTAGTTGAGATTGATAACGTTCTATTGCTTCCATCTTCCTGTCGAAGACTCCCGTTATGTCTACGATGATCTGAGCTGTAGGGATTAGAGTGTTGACCTCCATTTGCAGTAGTCTGTCCACTCTCCAGGGCTCACTGTAGGTTGTGGTGTGGGCAGCCCACTCTATAGCTTCTTTGACCAGTTTCGAAGCCAGGTGGTGTTCTTTGTGGTAGTCGAAAGCCAAGTGTGTTACCACGATCTCTGGTTGCGTTGAGACAATTGTGTCCGAGATCCTAGTGACCGTCTTCTTTTCATCAGACAGCGTATTCTCGTTAATGATTATTGGTTCTTCGATAAGCAAGGCTTTCGATGCTTCCTGCAGCTCATGTTTCCTTTCTTCAGTTGAATAGGTCAGACATAAGACATTTACTGTATATCCCATATCAGAATGGAGCGCTAGTGACCCTCCGCAACCGAAAGTTTCATCATCAGGATGAGCGACGATGGCTAACAATGTCCTCTTTCTCATACCTACCCACTACTTATATTGTAGAGAATAGGTAGCACTATGGTTTAAGGGGTTTCCGATTGAAGATAGGCTTCGTTTGTTTCCCAACCGTGGGCGGGAGCGGTATCTTAGCGACGCGGCTTGGGGTGGAGCTCTCAAAGAGAGGACACGAAATCCATTTGATCTCCTATGAGAGGCCATTTGCACTACGGGGTATGGACCAAGAGAATGTCTCAGTCCATCTTGTCTCCGTTCCTGAGTACCCCTTGTTCAAGTACCCGCCCTATACTGTTTCTCTCGCCTCAGGGATCCTTCAGGTCTCTCAAGAGTTTGATCTTGATCTGATCAATGTCCACTATGCCATCCCCCACTCTGTCTCAGCCTTTCTTGCAAAGACGGTTACAGGCGTGCCTTACTTTGTGACGTTTCATGGTTCTGATGTCACTATCCTTGGCAAAGATTCCTCTTTTCTTCCCATAAACGCGATGTCCTTGGAAAACGCGGACGGCTTGACAGCGGTTTCAGAATACCTAAGAGAACAAGCGCGTGAGACACTGGGACTGAAGAAAGATATCTCGGTGATCCCTAACTTCGTCAACTCGGATGTATTTAGTCCTGCTGAACCAGATGTCGTTCAGGGACGTAAGGGTCGTCAAGTCGTGATAGTCCACATCTCTAACTTCCGGCCTGTAAAGAGGATTGAAGTCCTCGTAGAAGCTATGAGTTTTGTTGTCCAAGTGGCTGAAGGCACTCGACTCGTCCTAGTTGGTGAGGGCTCTGAGAGGCAAAGAATAGAGCTTCTCGTGAAGCGACTAGGACTGCAGAAGAAGGTCTTGATGACCGGGTTCAGGAGCGATATCCCTGAGCTCCTAAGGTGTAGCGACGTCCTCGTTCTATGTTCAGATATTGAGGGCGCAGGTTTGACGTTGCTTGAGGCTATGAGTTGCGGGCTTCCGGTTGTAGCCACTCGAGTCGGTGGCATTCCGGAAATTGTTGAAGATGGGAAGAACGGCTTTCTAGTAACCCCGAGAAGCCCAGAGGAACTTGCCGACAGAATTCTGAGATTGAATTCTGACAGGGAACTTAGGCTTAAGATGGGTGAAGAAGCTCGAAGAACAGTGCTTGAACACTTCACAGTAGATAAAGTCGTTCCTATGTACGAGGAAGCTTACAGACGCATAGTCTCGGACTAGAGATTAGCAAAGAACATCGAAGATACCGGTGTGTGCTTGTTGTACTGCCTCAGGAAAACTCCGAGAAGGTCGCGGACCCCAGACACTGTTGCGAGATCCAACCACAGATAGCTAACTTCCTGCCCGAATCGTTCCGGCTGAAATCTCCCAAACGCCCAGGATAGGTAAAGGTCAATTTTCTCATGGAGTCTCTGCTTGAGCCGCATATCGTTGAGTAAGGTTGTCCTGTCTCCCGACTCACTTAGCCTCTTCCGGATGGAAGCGATTTCATCGTCGAGATCTTTCGATTTCTGTAGGAGATTCCCATAGGTTGACTTGATGTTTTTCTCTATATCCAAGTGGGCGTCCACTAGTTTCTGAGGATCTTGAGCGTTTCTCGCGTCAACCCATCTTCCCAGGGCTGAGAATAAGTCCTTGTTCATAAGCGTGGCTTGACCTTCACTATTCAAATCAATGGAGCATTTCTCATTCCAAGGAGTCCTATAGAAGGTTCTCGTGTACCTGATGTAAATTGGAAAGGGGATCTTCAGACTTCGAGAGGCGGGGATGACTTGCGCGTGGTAGCTTGTTTCACCTGGTCCGCCTACATGGCATAGGACTGGGATCACGGAGTTCACGATGATTTGCCGGGAGTCGACCCTCGGTGAGATCCAATTCACTATTTCAGACAGGTCAGGATGATCTGCGTGGAAGGAAAAGGAATATTCTTCTTGGCAAGAGGGGCATTTCCCTTCTGAGTAAGCTCTAGAAGAGCCCAACTCTCTATGATATTTCAGCTCGATCCTTCTTCTGTTGCAGGAGTCATTCATGCATTCGAGGAAGAAGGGGACATAGTCTTCGTCTCGAAGGCCTATCTGGGGTCGGCATCCAGCTTCTTTGAGAGCCTCAGATGCTCTGTTTAACCCTTCTATGAATCTGGTTCGGTTCGGCTCCGAAAGCAGCAGTTCGTAGCCAGGCTGAAAAAGGTGGCGAGTCTCTGGCATTGAGAAGGCTAAGGTGGGAATTCCAAGGTCGGCCTCCAGATTGAATAGAGAGCCAAGTATCTTTGTTGACCACTCGGATACATTCTTAGATGAATAGTAAGTGTTTCTCAAGATGGTTAGAGCATGGTCCAAGTTTTGTAGCTTGCCTTCTC
>CAZBDB010000118.1:0-4539 GCA_964490655.1 uncultured Candidatus Bathyarchaeia archaeon
CTTGACTAGAACCAGCCTTTGAGTGTAGACTGGCAATTTCCGTCGATCTTTAGGAAGGGTTGCGCCCTCCCTACCACGACCCCCATGTCAGCTAACTGTCTCCTCGATCTGATCCTTGTGCCCTTCCGTCTGAGTTCGATGATCCTTTTTGCGCTTCGTGGGCCTATCCCAGGTATCCTTAGTAGCTCCTTGATGCTGGCCTCGTTGACCTCAACTGGCCTGTCGAAGTAAAGGTGCGCCAACATGATCTTCGGATCAGCGTTTGGAAGGAAATCATCGACCAATGCCTCACGGATCTCCTCCACCGGATAATGGTATACTCTGTGGAGCCAGTCCACCTGGTAGAGCCTGCGCTCCCTCCAGCTGGGAGTTGCATTCCTCGATTGGAGCTTGGTCCCGGCAACAGGCTCAAAGGCCGAGTAGTAAATCCTCCTCATCCGCATCTCTCGGTATAGGTAGTGCATCCGAGTCATAATCTCCCAGTCCGTCTCGTCTGTGGCACCGACTATGAACTGGGTAGCCTGCCCCGATGGCAGGGCGTAGCCAAGATCCCTAACCCAAGCCTGCCTCCTGAGGATATCCACGTTGTAGTCCTTGACGGCACAAACCTCCCTCAACCTAGAGGAGCTGGGTTCCTCGACGTTCACGCTCACCCTGTCAGCCAACTGGGCTGCCCTCTCCACTTGATAGTGGCTGGCTCCTGGCAGTATTTTAAGGTGCACGTAACCTCGGAACGCGTACTTTGTCCTCAGGATCTCAACTGACTGTATCATAGCGTCCATAGTGGTTTCCGGGTCTCTGCCCATGGCTGAGCTAAGGAAGAGACCCTGCACCAGTTTCTTAGTTGACAGTGTGTGGAATATGCTCGCGACCTCATCAGGGGTGTAGCTGTACGTTTCCTTGTTGTGAGCCGAGTTGATGCAGTAGGCGCAGTCAGAGCCGCAGGCGTTGGTGTAAAGGGTTTTGAAAAGGGTGCATGTCCCTCTCGGTGTTGACGACTTGTACACACCGTTCTTGGCGATGGACTTCACCACGTCTATGCTCGAAAGCTGCCTCGATTCCGACCAGCCGCAGGTATCGCGAGCTGTGCCATCTCCAAGCGTTGATACTTTGGACAAAATGTCCTGTATGTCGCAAGGTCCTTCAAGGTGGTTTCCCCGACGGTCTCTCCACCCCATGATGTTTCCCGTAGGATTTTCCGCATCCCACCTTCCGAGGAGGCAGAGAGAGTTTAGCTTCGTTGCACTAGTCAATGGGTCACCCCCCAGCTCTGGGATCTATCACAGCCTCTTGAAACTGTTCAATAGTCGACAATCTCTGTCGAATCGCATTCTGAACGATTCGGCATTTCTGCCCATTTCCAACCTAAGAATAGGTACGACTCGAGAGCTATTTATCAAGTCACGTACCTTGGGGAGGAGGGGGAGCCTAGAGGGATGAAGAAGAACTGGCCACGTGTGGAAGTTTTACGAATTTCTCAAACATGTTCGCCTTGAGAGATTATAGGGAGTTGCGGAATCCAAAGTGCTAGGACAGACTGGAGCTATACGAGACAACTGGCTGGATACTCGTCAAATCCTGTGGCGATTATGCAAGCATGCGCTGGGGAAAGCATGCACTGAACATACGCTCTTCGGGGGAGATGATATTGAAGATTCCTCGAGTGAACAGATGATTGTCCCATAGCAAGCGCCAAAGCAGAAAAAAGAGGAGAGTTGGCGCGGCTTGCTGAAAGATTGTATTGGTATCTGGTGCCGGACCCTAAAGTATCCCTCTCTACAAATGTCTGAGAGCATGACCTAACGCCGGAAATGAACTGAAGCTAGATATTCGCGTATGCATCAAGATTCAGAGATCCATAATCTGCTGTCTTAAGATTGTTTCGTACACGTTCATACGACCATAACCGATAAGAGATCAGACGATAGCGTCCCGAAACTGCATCAAATAGAGAGAGGTTTGCTTCTGCATTCTCTTTCCTTCCATCAGACCCTTCTCACGCAGCGGGAAAAGCCCATCCATCATTTGGACAAAAACTTGTCATAAAGGACGAAAGCCAAAATACTGATTATGCATGGTTTCAATACGGATAAAAGTCTTAAATAAGACATGTGTGACACCAGCGGATCGAGGTGAGAGTGATGGAGGGCAGAATGAAGGCAGCTGTCTTGCATGAGCCTCTTGAAATGCGGATTGGGCAGATTGATATTCCGCAAGTCGGCCCGGATGAGGTCCTCGTAAGAACGAGAGTAGTAGGGATCTGCGGTTCTGACGTTCACTATTTTCAACACGGGAGAATCGGCTCCTTCGTCGTTGAGAAGCCTCACATCTTGGGGCATGAGTTTTCAGGCGACCTCGCCGAATTAGGCGACGAGGTCACTGGGCTTGAGGTCGGGCAAAAAGTGGTCGTTGAGCCGGGTCGCACCTGTGGAAAGTGCCAATATTGCAGATCAGGAAGATACAATCTTTGCAGAGAAATGCGGTTTCATGGAACCCCGCCATATAATGGTGCCTTCGCCGAATACATCGCCGTGCCTGAGCAGAACATTCTCTTGATACCTGAAGAGATGTCGTACGAGGAGGGCGCGATGATTGAGCCATTAGCGGTCGGGATGATGGCTGCTGAACGTGGCCGCGTGACTGTTCACGATACTGTCGCAATACTGGGTGCGGGTCCGATCGGGCAGATGGCGCTTCAAGCGGTGAGGACGCATGGAGTGTTGGAGGCCTATGTAACGGATGTTGAGGATTATCGGCTGGATTATGCGGAGAAGTATGGTGCGAAAGCCGTCATAAATCCCGCTAGAGAAGACGTTGTGGAAAGGATCATGGAGATCACCGAGAATGAGGGAGTCGACGTTGTTATCGAAGCGTCTGGAGCAATGTCCGCGATAAGACAGGCTTTTCAAATCGCAAGGCCCGGTGGTCGGATAGTTCACGTTGGATATCCGCCTACTGATGTTCAGGTTCCCGTGACCGATGTGATAATCAAGGAGCTTGACATCTTGGGAGTTCGAAGGTACGCGAACGTGTTCCAGGCAGCGGTAAAGTCTGTCTCTTTGGGGAAAGCCGTTGTGAGATCCTTTATCACTCACAGTTTTCCTTTTGAGAGGATACTGGAAGGTTTTGAGGTTCACATGAAAAGGATCGGCAACCCTATGAAGGTACAGATCATAATGCAGAATGCTTAGATGTGGAGGTCTTTGCCATCCTTGTCTTGCTCCCTCAGCCCTTGACATAAGAGCGTGGATTCTCACTCGATCCAGGACCTAGTTTATACATTAGTGTTTTTTCTTCTTGCAGTCTTAAGTCCACGTTTTCCGTATAGTGATTGAGGAGATCGATGTCCTCCGATGGAGAGGAGCCTGTACAGCTCAAGATACTTAGGGATAAGATAAGAGAGTACGAGAGGTTTAGGAAGGAACTGGAGAAAGAGATCGAGGTAGCTTCGAGATTCTATACAGAGCTCAGTGAGGACAGAAAGCTTTATGAGAGGTATGTTCATCGAAGAGCAGAGGAGTTTGCTGAGATAACTGATTCTGTGGAGAACATCGGTCTCATCCTCAAGTCTTGGGCGGAGACACACCCGGCTACTGTTTCGATATCTCCTCGCAAAGGTCGTTCGGTTCCTTTCCAAGTCTTGGCTTGCTAGCTTTGAGTTCGCGAGGCTGAGGCGAAGTGGGCCATTTAGTCTTCTCGGTGGAATACTGTTAAGGTGTAGCTCTTTGCCTTCTCGATTATGAGCTCAATAGACTCTTTGGACATTCCTGTTCTTTCTATGAGTTGTTCTGGATCTTCTTCAACCACCTGTTTCATCAGGATCACGCCCGCGGACGTTAGCCTTTCTCTCGTTTCTTTTTTCAAGCCTTTGAGGCATGTTATGGGGTGCAGTTTCTTCTCTTCGATCATGTCCTGTAGGCTGTGGTAGGGTGGTGAGCTCCATCCTATTTGGAGGATTCCTCTACATTCTCCGTAGCGTTTAGCATGCCAGGAATATTTCGTGTTGCAGACTATCATTGCCCTGTCTATTTTTAGGTTGTTCAGTCCGAGCTCGAACCCTTCTGTGACGTCTTCAAGTACGGCTCTTGCGATGCGGCTTTCGTCTAGGCCGGTTGTGGTGTGATAGTTGTAGTGATGTTTCACCTCTACGAAGTATGTTGTGTTATCTTTTCTTGCTATGGCGTCGACTTCGTGTTCCACGCATCTTCCTCTTATGATCTGACTCGGGGTCACTTCGTACCCGTTTTCGCTCAGGACGATCTGGACGTAACGTTCGAACTCTGGTTTTGGGTTCATTAGGCTTAGGCCTTCTCTCAGATCGGTAAGATGTTTAAGGATAGGTTGGTATCTGCTCAGCAGCCTGAAGATCTTCTTGAGAATCTTCTCTGTTTCTATTCCATCGTATATTCTAGTTTCGATTTTTTCAGCAATCTCCTCCGCAATCTCTCTGTTAGCGCCCATCCTCAAACAGGTCCTTGCGACTTTTTGTCTGTCAAACAGCTGTTTCGATCCGTCAGCTTTCGTTACGAAAATTCTCAT
>CAZBDB010000119.1:0-4533 GCA_964490655.1 uncultured Candidatus Bathyarchaeia archaeon
ATGGATTATCTCGATTCTACGAATAAGGGATGCAGATGTGCTTTCTAGAATGCATGGATTGAGTAGATTTGCGTTCAAAAACGGATTCTTTTGATCTGGTATATGTGAGAACTGTAACTGGACCTAAATGGGATTCGCGTTCTTAGATCGTGATTAAGCCTCTCTTCCTTAGAAGTTCAGCTTGGCCCTTCCTGTAACGCCAGATTATGTCTCCTCTACTGTCAGATTGAAAATCCCATGGGGAAACCAAGACCACGTCTCCTATCCTTATCCAGACCCGTCGCTTCATCTTCCCTCGGATTCTGCATACCCTTTCATGTCCGTCTTGACACTTGACCAGAACCCTATCGAACCCCAGTAGCTTGACAGCTATCCCAAGCACATCTGTCCCACCAGGAAGGACCATCTCACTGAGTTCTTCCTCAGTTATGACCTTCTTCTTACCCACGCGTTTACCTCACGTTTTGTGACTAGTTCGGTTATAGGGTAAGCTCTGGCTTAAATACATTTGACAATCTGTTGGTTACATCTTGACAATCTGGGCGTGCGGGATGCCTGATACCTTCAAGACTGCTTGTGGATGGACGAAACCTCTTTCTATGGCTCTTCCTACAATATTCTCCCCGACCATATTGACGATCGTGGATTGGCTTATTAGATTAACTGCCTCATCAGCGTCTACTTTAAGGCCTTTGTAGAATTCTTCGCGAACGGCGAATACGATGTCCCCTTCGCGAAATGTCTTGCCGAGAAGATCAGCATCGCAGATGGCTAATAGTACGTGTCTACCCCGCCTCTTGATGTTGGCGTAGACTTCCAAACCTGGACACTTCTAAACGGGTCTTGTGGAAGACCTGGCCCCGCAAGCTTCGCAGTCCATGAAGTACAGCCTTTTCTCCTTAACAATCTTGGTGTCCGGGCGCTTGCAGACAGGACATATGACGAACTCCCTAGCGTAACGGTCAACCAGCCTTCTGAAGGTCTGGTTGTCAAATCTGCCTTGGAAGATCGCCCTTATCCCGTCAGTAGTTCCCCCGGTCGCCATCTCCTTAGATAGAAACTTCAAGACATGAGCTGGATCTCTGTTCATTACGTCGCATATCTCCTTGAAGTTGTGCAGTATCGTCCTTGAGCCGGCGATTCTCCCGTTTGGTCTGGGAATTTCGAAGCGTTTGTGCTCGAAGACATCGGGTGGTAGATGGGAATAAGCCTCCTCCAGCATCTTCTCGTATTCCATACTCATCTAACGTCCCTCGCCCAATTCTATGGAAGGCGTACATAGATAAAGGTTCAGATAAGCCTTTGGCTCCTAAGAGCAGTCCGATTAACAAAGTCCATTTTGGTAGAAAGGGAATCGTTTAGTTAAATTCATATGTTCAAAGCGAGTTATTGATCCTTGTGAGCGGAGACCACACATGAAAACTTCCGAGATTTCTGGATTCTACAAGCTGAGTATAAAGGATAGGTTGCAGTTGGTAAGGGAATTCGCCGACCTAACCGACGAGGAGGTTAAGCTTGTCCAGTCCACAGGCTCTCTGAGGCTGGAGCTGGCTGACCGGATGATCGAGAACGTCATCGGGGCAATACCGATGCCACTCGCAATAGCCGTGAACTTTCTCATAAACGGCAAAGACTACCTAATCCCAATGGCAATTGAGGAACCCTCAGTCGTCGCCGCTGCAAGTTATGCTGCCAAGATGGCCCGAGTTAAGGGAGGATTTCACACAAATAGCACTGAGCCGATAATGATTGGACAAGTCCAAGTCGTCGGCGTCAAAGACCCATACAGAGCAAGAAATGCTATCTTGGACTCAAAAGAAGAAATACTTGAGAAAGCCAATGAGCAGGACCCAATGCTTGTCTCGGTAGGAGGCGGCGCCGAGGACCTACAAGTAAGAGTGATCAATGCCAGCACTGGTCCAATGATAATTACGGAGCTGCTCGTCGACTGTAGGGACGCAATGGGTGCGAATGCAGTTAACACAATGGCCGAGGCAGTAGCACCTATGATCGAGAGGATAACAAAGGGAAAAGTGTATCTTAGAATAATCTCAAACCTCGCAACTGAACGTCTGGCCAGAGCGTGGACGGTCGTCGCTAAGGAAGCGCTCGGAGGGGAAGAGGTGATAGACGGGATAGTCGAAGCCTACGCCTTTGCAGCCGCAGACCCGTACAGAGCTGCAACTCACAACAAAGGGATACTTAACGGTATAATCGCCGCCGTGATAGCGACGTGTAATGATCACCGAGCTGTTGAAGCTGGAGCCCACGCATACGCGGCGAGGTCAGGCCGATATTCTCCACTTACCGTCTGGGAGAAGAATGAAGACGGAGATCTAGTTGGGTCGATCGAGTTGCCAATGGCTGTCGGCATAATAGGTGGAGCTACGAAAGTCCATCCGATCGCTAAGATCGCTTTGAAGATCCTGGGTGTGAGATCCGCTCGGGAGCTTGGTGAGGTCTTGGCAGCAGCTGGTCTAGCTCAGAACCTCGCTGCTTTGAGGGCGCTTGCTCACGAGGGCATCCAGAGGGGACACATGTCGCTTCACGCAAGGAACTTTGCCATAATGGCCGGGGCTACGGGAGATCTTATTGACGTAGTTGCGGAGCGGATGGTTAAGGAGCGGAAGATTAGGCTTGACAGGGCGAGAAAGATACTAACGGAGTATAAGAGGCGGAAGTAGCAGAATTCTGCTGCACCAAACAGAGGAACTCAGATGTGGCTAGGCTCTTCTTCCTTCTATCGGGTGAGAATTCGACTCTTCCGTTCTCTGAATTAACCTCGATCTTACAGGCTGAAGGCTACGAGTACAAGATTCTAGAGAAGTTGGCTCAAGTTCTAAGATTGGAGTCTTGGCCTGAATCAGCGCTCACCATCAAGTTGAGGGCATCCATGACAAGGATCTGCGGCCTCGAACTCTTTCGCTGCAATGCTGATATAGATGAGATACTTGGAAGTGTGGAGGCAGCTGAGCTTAACCAGCTGATCAAAGAGGGGGAGAGTTTCGTCGTCCGAGTCAAGAGGGTGAGGGGAAGCGCTCCGAAGATCGGTCGATTGTGGCTTGAGCGGAAGATCGGTGGGATGATCTTCGGCAAGGTCAAAGGTGTGAAGGTGGATTTGGAGAAGCCGCAAAAGATTTTCGTAGGTATATTGACAGGTGAATCCTTCATCTTCGGGTTAGAACTCGCCGAGATCAGGCCGAAACCTTTCTTCGAGAGGAGGCCGAGAAGGAAGGCTTTCTTCCATCCAACCGCGATGCAGCCCAAACTGGCGAGATGCATGGTCAACTTAGCCCAGCCTAGGAAGGATGAACTTGTCTTGGATCCGTTCTGCGGAACGGGGAGCTTCCTCGTTGAGGCCAGCCTTATAGGATGCCGTGTCCTAGGCTTCGATGCGGTTCAGCGTATGGTTGAGGGAACTCTTCAGAACTTATCCCATTATGGTTTGGAGCCTGAAGGCATAGCTCTTGCTGACGCTCGTCGTCTGCCGCTTGCTGATTCAAGTATCGACTGTGTAGTAACCGATCCCCCTTATGGGATCTCCGCCACCACTCTCAGATTGAGGGCGGTCGATCTAATGGAAACTTTCCTCCTTGGTGTCATGGACAAGATTAAGAGGGGGAGGCGGATATGCCTGGCTGCACCGAGGAAAATCCGAATCGGCGAGCTTGGTGAGAGGTTGGGATTTATACATATAGAGTCCCATTTCGTCTATGTGCATAGGAACCTTACTCGGGAGATCGCCGTCCTTATGAGGGGTTAGATGAGCCTTCAAGTAATCTTCTTAGGAACGGCTGCGAGCATACCTACACCTAACCGAGCTTTATCAGCCATTGCCGCAAAGAGAGAAGGCGAGGTTATCATCTTCGACTGTGGAGAAGGAACCCAGAGACAGATGATCCGGGCAAGGATAGGATTCAACCGCAGAACAAAAATCCTCATAACACACATGCATGGGGACCATGTCCTAGGAATCCCGGGGGTCCTCCAAACTATGTCGCTTCTAGGTAGGGACAAACCCCTCCAAATCTTTGGCCCACCCGGAATCAGAGCCTTCGTAGATGCGGTAGTTCAGACGGTCCGCTTCTACCTCGGCTTCCCAGTCAATATCCACGAGATAACCAGTGAGGGATCAGTCTGCGAGGAAAGAGGCTATGAGGTTCAATCTGTCAGGGCCGATCATCCAGGTCCAGCCCTAGCATACGCGTTGACCGAGAAGCCTAGACCAGGGAGATTCCATCCTGAAAGAGCCGTCTCATTGGGCGTTCCTAAAGGACCCTTATGGTCCAAGCTTCAGCACGGCCACGAGGTCGAGCTAGCGGATGGACGGAAGGTCAAACCGGAGGAAGTGTTGGATCCTCCACGGTCTGGTAGAAAGATCGTTTATACAGGAGATACAAGACCCTCCGAGAAGATCCTTAAGTTGGCTCAGGGCGCGGATGTCCTTATCCATGAGGCGACCTTCGCCGATGATCTGATCGAGAGGGCGGCAGAAGACGGCCACTCAACTGCCAGTCAAGCAGCTACCATTGC
>CAZBDB010000120.1:0-4405 GCA_964490655.1 uncultured Candidatus Bathyarchaeia archaeon
ACCATTCGTACAAGTCTTCTAGGCCTGTAGAAGTCGTCGAATCGCGCGATTGGACAGTCAGCAGTGCACGTCCCGCATTGGAAACACAGCAGGACGTTTTCTGCGCCGGGAAGTCTACTGATTTCATATTTGAATTTCGGGTCTATGTCACTCACTTTCAGCACGATTTCATTCCTCATCTCCACTTTTTTGGTTCGTTCATTTTCTAACAGCTAATTGACCTCCTCCCTCAGCGGGCTTGGACCGAGTTTCCTTATTTCCTCGGTCATGTTCTTGACAATCGTCGCAAATCGGTCTCCCTCAGAGGCGGAGACCCACTCCAGTCTTAGACGCTCGGGCTCAAGGCCGAGCTGTCCCAAAACCTTTTTCAACAGTAAAACTCTATTTTCCGCTTTGTAATTTCCCGAGAGGTAGTGGCAGTCGCCCGGGTGACAGCCGGCGATGAGAACTCCGTCTGCTCCGCTTCTGAAGGCTTCGAGGATGAAAACTGGGTCAACCCTTCCGCTGCACATCATCCTCACGATCCTGAGGGATGGTGGGTATTGAACCCGGCTGACACCTGCTAGGTCTGCGCCAGCGTAGGAGCACCAATTACAGAGGAAACCAACAATTTTCGGGTTGAATTCAGATTTAGTCATACCTTGCTTCCTCGGTTAAAACTGCCCTAACTTGGGCAATGATCTGGTCATCAGTGAAGTGAAGCATTGATATGGCCTTTGCAGGACATGTGGAGCCGCAGACACCACAACCCTTACATAGAGCTTCGAGAACATGCGCCCTCAGCTTCCCATCCACTTCCTTCATCTCAATGGCGCCATACTCGCAGACAGGCTCGCACATTCTGCATCCGCTGCAGAGATCCTCGTTGACGCTTGCTATAGCCCCCTCGACCTCCAGTACCTCCTTGGATAGGATCGTTATGGCTCGAGCCGCGGCTGCACAAGCTTGCGAGATACTCTCGTCGACGGATTTCGGCCAGTGCGCCAACCCGCAGAGGAACACGCCATCCGTGGCAAAATCGACTGGACGGAGTTTCATGTGCGCCTCTAAGAAGAATCCGTCTTTGCTCAAGGGAACTTTCAACATCTGTGCTATGTGCTCATTATCCGTATTTGGAATCGTGGCAGCACTCAGCACCAAGAGGTCCGGCTCGATTGAAATCGATGTCTTCAAGACCGGCTCCCAGAGCATGATTTTCAGTTTCCCATTCTCTTGGGTGGCCTTTGGCTTGGTTTCGTCGTCGTAGCGTATGAACAGGATTCCCTTGCTTGCCCCTCTACGGTAGTAATCCTCCAAGAATCCATAGGTTCTCATGTCCTTGTAGAGGACGTAGACATCTGTTTCGGGACTTAACTCCTTGATCTTCAAAGCGTTCTTTACTGCTTGAGAACAGCATATTCGCGAACAGTACGGATGCGTGTCGTTTCTTGACCCGACGCACTGGATCATTACCACTGTCATGGCGCCAAATTGTCCACTGGCGAGCTTCTCCTCAAGTTCACGCTGAATGAGCACCTGTTCGCTGGCGCCATAAAGATACTCTGTTGGCCTATACTCCAGCGCTCCGGTAGCCACTATCACGACGCCATGCTCAATCTCCCCTCTCATTCCACCACAGTTCAGGGTCGTCTTGAAGTTTCCAACGTATCCCTCAACACCAGAGATTTCAGAATCCAGATGAACGTGGACCTTCTCGTTCTCTGTTACCTCCCTGATGATTGACCTCAACTTCTCTTGTGGGTCCTCAGACCCGAGAAGATAATGTACATGACGTAGATGTCCTCCCAGTTCTTTCTCCTTTTCCACCAAATGAACTTCGAAGTCTTGTTTTGCGAGTTCTAATGCAGCAGTCATCCCCGACAAGCCGCCTCCGATCACCAGACCGGCGGGCGTGACATCTATCATGGGTTTCCTAAGAGGCTCCAGCAGGCGGGCTTTCGCAATGATGGATCTTACAAGATCCTTCGCTTTTTCAGTCGCTTCTTCAGGTTCATGCATGTGAACCCAGCTGCATTGGTCACGAATGTTTGCCATCTCGAAGAGGTAGATGTTGAGTCCGGCCTCTCGAAGGGTTTCTCTGAAAAGTGGTTCATGGGTTCTTGGGGTGCATGAAGCTACAATAACGCGATTGAGGTTGTGTTCCTCTATAATCTCCCGTATCCTATTTTGCGTGTCTTCTGAGCATGTGTATAAGTTGTGTTCGGCATAAGCAACATTCGGCAATGTTTTAGCGTACTCAACAACCTCCGGCACATTAACTACTCCACCAATATTTATGCCGCAGTGACAGACAAAAACTCCGATTCTTGTTTCCTCACTGGATACGTCTCTCTCTGGAGGATAGTCCTTTACGGTCGTGAGCGTACCCCTCTCAGAAGAGATCAAGCTGGCTGCCTTCACCGCAGCCCCGCTCGCCTGCGCCACACTCTCAGGAATATCTTTTGGGGAGGAAAATGCACCGCAAACGTATATTCCTGGCTTGGAAGTCTCTAACGGTGAGAACGTTTCGGATTGGCAGAAGTTGTACTCATTCAGTTTGATGTCTAGAGTCTTGGCTAGTTGCTCAGCATGTTTGGGTGGCGTCATTCCGACCGAGAGCACGACGAGGTTGAATTCTTCAGTCTTGGGGTTCCCATCCTCGACATAGCTTACCAAAAGGTTTCTCGATTCTTGTATCTCTTCTACATGGGATGCTCGAGATCTGATGAAACTCACTCCGTATTCCTCTTCTGCCCTATTGTAATAGGAATCAAACTCCTTCCCGTAGGCTCGCACGTCCATAAAGAAAATAGTACATTGAAGATTCGGGTTGTGCTCTTTAGCTATGATCGCCTCCTTGATGGCATACATGCAACAAGCTGAAGAACAATAGTTGTTACCAAGTTTAATATCGCGTGAACCTACACATTGGATGAACGCTATCTTCCGGGGGACCCTACCGTCAGAGGGCCGCAAGACTAATCCGCCATAAGGTCCTGAAGCGCTTAGAACACGCTCAAACTCAATGCTCGAAACCACATTGGAATAGCGACCATAACCATACTCCCCCTTGAGCAGTGGATCAAACTCTTCGAAACCCGGCGCCAGTATGATCGAGCCAACGTCTAATTCAATTTCCTTTTCCTTTTCGTCATACTGGACTGCGCCTGCCTTGCAGACTTCTTGGCAAGTGCCACAGCCGATGCATTTGTCTCTGTCTATGGCGTAGACCAAGGGAACTGCTTGAGGATACTTGACGTATATCGCGGCTCTTTCGCTCAGACCTTCATCATATTCGTCTATTGCTTCAACAGGGCACTCCCGAGCACATACGCCGCAGCCCGTGCACTTCTCTTCATCAATATATCTCGGTTTCCTCGTCAACGAAACTTGGAAGTGTCCTTCTTCACCTTCGACTCTCCTCATTTCCGCGCCAGTAATCAGTTCAACATTGGGGTGCCTCCCAGCAGTGACCAATTTAGGCGCGAGAATGCACATCGCACAATCATTTGTTGGAAAAGTTTTGTCAAGTTGCGCCATTACGCCTCCTATTGTGAGCGACTCATCCAACAGATATACCTTGAATCCCGAGTCAGCTAGATCGAGTGAGGCTTGTATTCCAGCAATCCCGCCGCCAACAACCAGTACCGCGCCCACCTTGTCCTTCATCACTTCACCTCCAATGCGATGTATAGCGGGTCCTCACCTTCGACTCTATGCAATGCAACTAGACCTCTCTGTCTCAAGACCACTATGTGACGCAACACAATCTTCGGGTCTAAGCCCAAATGTCTGGCTACCCCTTCAATGGACATTGGCTTGTCCTTCACCAGAAGACGAATTCTGCTTCGTGCATACTCCGCGTCAATGCTCTCGTCCATCACCTCGTCAAACTCCTTCTGGGCCACCTTTTCACCGTATACGTTTGCTTCCTCTGTCAGCTTCTTCTCCCTGCCAACCAACGTTCGTAACCTGGATTCCCCCGCGACCGCTTTGGCTGCCGTTACGCCAGCGAGTATGTTTTCGTCCGGTTTTCCTCCGGCCAACGGAGACGGACCGAGACTTCTCACCTGGTCCGTAAAATCTTTGATTAGCTCTGCGAACCGTCCGCCCTCTGCTGCAGAGACCCATTCAAGCCTGAGGCGCTCTGGCTCAAGGTCGGTTCGCGATATGAGTTTCTTCAACATCTTGATTTTCCGTTTTGCGTGAAGATTTCCTTCCATATAGTGGCAATCGGCTGGGTGGCACCCCATAACTATGACCCCGTCTGCACCATTGGCGAGCATTTCCAAAACGATAACTGGGTCTATTCTTCCGCTGCACATTACTCTTATTGCTCTAACGTTTGGGGGATACTGGATTCGACTCACACCGGCTAGGTCAGCGCCGGCATAGGAGCACCAATTGCATAGGAAGCCAACAATTC
>CAZBDB010000121.1:0-4390 GCA_964490655.1 uncultured Candidatus Bathyarchaeia archaeon
TGTGACCGTGAACAGATCGGTTCGCCCGTTTTCAAGTAGGTGCCATGATTGTCCCTGAAGGAAGCCATGCTTTATGATAAGCTCTCAGACAACCAAGTCAAATGCAACCTATGCGGTAGGAGATGTGTGATCCGAGAGGATGCCCTAGGCTTCTGTAGAGTCAGGAAGAACACATTAGGGAAACTCTACTCCTTGAACTACGCCAAGCTCTGCTCCGCCAATGCTGACCCGATCGGCAAGAAGCCGCTCTCACATTTTCATCCAGGATCTATGGTGATGTCAATCGCGACTGTGGGATGCAACTTCCGCTGTATGTTCTGTGACAACTGGAGCATAAGCCAGGAGAAGGAGATATCTGGGAGAGATTTGCCCCCTGAGGAGATAATCAGACTTGCTGAACATTACGGCTGCCAAGGGATAAGCTACACATACACCGAGCCTACGATCTTCTTTGAATACGCCTTCGACACAGCCAAGTTGGCCCACAAGGCAGGACTTTTCAACACCTTCGTCACAAACGGGTATATGACACCTGAAGCTGTAGAGCTGATAAGTCCGTACTTGGACGCTGCAACAGTTGACTTCAAGGGTGGAGGAGACCCGGAGTTCTACAAGAGATTTTCAGCTGTCCCATCTGTCGAGCCTATCTACGAGTCACTGAAGAAGATGAAGAGACACAAAATCCATGTAGAGATTACCAACCTTGTTGTACCTAACATCGGTGACTCCATGCAGAGGATACGGGAGCTCGCAACATGGATCAGAGAGAACTTAGGCGTTGACACGCCATTCCACCTTCTCAGGTTCCACCCAAACTACAAGCTGGATGACATCCGATCTACTGAGCCAAAGATGCTTGAGGAGGCATACGAGACGGTCCGTGGCGCAGGGCTGAACTATGTATATCTCGGGAACGTCCCAAGCCATAGATACGAGAACACCTACTGCCCGAACTGTCAGGAGCTCCTTATAAGGCGCTTTAGCTTCGACATCGTCAAGTGGAACATAACGGACGATATGCAGTGTCCGGATTGTGGACATATGATCCCGATAGTAGGCAAGTTCCATCGAGGCGGCTTCACACTTCCTTACCCTGTGTTCTAGGTCGAAATTCATTGGAATCCCTTCACACTTCTTCAAAGCTAGAAAGCGTTAGCGAGACTGGCTTTTCAAACTAAGATCGGCGGATCGATTGTCAGAAAGAGGATACGCAAGCGCTATGACATGCCGAATGGCATGCTGAGTAGCAGGCTGAATGACACGCTGAGTGACAGGCGCTGTGCACACAAGCGCTATGACAGGCATCGTGAACACATGCGCTGTGACATGCGTCGTGTTCTACGCAGGCTGAATAGCAGCTTTCCTTGATCCCTATGGCTGCTTCGGCTGTTTCTACTATTGTTCTCGTGGTGTCTTCTATTGCTTTCACTGTTTGGGCGCTTATTGATTCTACTGCTGATACGAAGTTGTCTGCGAATTTTTCAACGGATACAACAAATCCGTCTGCCGTTCTTTCAGTTGGGGTAACTATGGGACCGGGTTTTTCTTTCCAGCTTTCCTTCGGAACCACAACCGTCGTCTCTTCAGGCCTTTTCCCTGGCTTAGACGGTCTGAAGACGATTGTAGTCCTTCTGCGATAGTCATCGTGAAGAATGAGCCAATAGTAATACCACCACCAGTAGCTGAATCGATCCTCAACGGTTTCCCTTCTCTCGATTTCCGTCCAGTGATCCTCGACGACCTTGTGATAAGTCTCGCGAGTTTCTTTTGGATCCGCGTTCCACATTTTCTGATTCAAGTCAGTCGTTACAGCTCTTAGTATAGCTCGAGTTTCCTCCGGGTCTAATGTGCCGTCGTCTCTTATTGATTCAACAAACGTAATCTCGTATTTCTGAAGTTTCTCCTTTTGCTCCGTATACTTATCTGGTAGGAGCTCGTATCTGACCGGCTCCTGAGAAGCTATCTTTATGATTCCTTCTTCGGCTAGACCTAAGGCGATCAATGTGATTACTTTCCCGCTTGAAGAGATGTAGAGCGCAGCTTCCACAGGTGTTAGTGTGGGGACTTTCTTTGGTATTTCGAAAGTCTCTATCTCTATTTCTGGAGCTCTGTATCCTGCCTCCCACTTCTCTCTCAACTTTCTTCTTCTCGATCTTCTCCTTCCGATTACTATGAATGCTACGCAAAGCAGCACAATCAGAATCACTGCAAATATGGCCACATATACGCTGGGTTCTATCTCTCCGCTCGGTGGTATGATTGGTGGTTCGAATGTGAAGTACTCTTCGGGAACAAAGACCTCAAAGACGAAGTGATAGTTCTCGCTTAGGTTTGTTCTTGATATGTAGATTGAGAGCCAGTGTTTTCCTGTTTGTTCGTCTATCGTTGGGTAGTATACCCATCTTTCAAACTTCTCTTTCTTTTCAAGGTCTGCTCCCAGACCGATGCTATCGATCAGTTCCTGTGTTATATGCTCTGGCCTTGTTATGTCAGAGGTCAGTTCTATCGGAAGTATCAACATAACGGTCTGATTTTGGATGGGTAGACTCCATTGGAATGGAGCCCAGGCGAATATTTCATAAGTCCTGCTGTCGAACGTTTCCTCCTGAACCATGCTTTTGTCCACGAAATAGTTGATGTAGAGCACATATTTCTCACCTGTTTCGGTTGTTATGCCAAACTCGGGGCTGTAGAAGCCGGTTCCGAGGTCCCTCATATCTATGTCGTATTTTGATCCGCCGATCATTAGGTATGCGTCCTTGATGTTATGTTGCTCTTCGAAAGGTCCTATCTCTGTTATTCTGTCTCTAGACTCGTGCTCTGTGAATGTCATTGAATATTCAACATCCATCTTACCATCAGACTGTAATGTTACCTGTATCGTGACGTTGTTAATCGTCACTGGATATTGAGCAGCTACGGTGGGAAATGCTAGGAAAATTGAAAGCACAAAGAGCATGATCAAAATGGAAAATCCTCTTTTCTTCATTTTTCTACCTCCAGTACGTCTGCACTGCGGCTTGAAGATTGTCGCCGACGCTGTCGAAGAACTCTTTTATGTTCTCATCGCTTAACTGGCCTTTCTCCTCATCTAGGAAGGGTCCCAAAATGCTCCTCGCCTCCTCGGGTTCCTCTAAGGTTTTCGTGGGAATTGCCTCAAGAGTTTCTAGCAACTTCTCTAAGTCTGAAATCGTTTGAGGAGTTTCTATCTGCAGCTGACGCAAGGATGCATACCTGTCTTGCTCGTCTTTTAGGGCGTCGACGCTCTTCCTTAGCCTCTTGATTCCTCTGTCAATGCCAATCAATTTGCCGATGAGTTTCGCTAGTACGTCAAGACTGCTTTCCAGCCTTTTCTTTCGTTCTAGTAGACGTGAGAACTCGGCAAAGTAGATTTTGACAACTTCATCGCTGTAATCCTCTGCTTTCACATTTGTTCCGTCCATCAACTCTTCTGCGAATCTTCGGATTCCCTCTTCGAGAACTATTGTCTCTTGATTGGTCTTGTTGTAGATGTATTCATGTCTAATCTCGGCTATTCTCAGAGTTATCTCATTCCATCTCTGTTCTGCCGTTACCTTCTCTCGTCTCCATTCCTCTTTTTTCTCTTGCCATATCTTCCGTACGTCGTTGATTTTCACTGTAAGGTCATCAATCTCCCTCTGCAAATTCTCTATTTGATACTCAAGTTCCCTGATCCTCCCTCTGTTTTTCCATCTTCCCAAGAAAACGTCGGAGAGTCTACGTACTTCCTCGCGCAGCGGTTTCGCTTCTGCAACCAATTTGCCCTTCTTACCTTTTAGTGCCTCCTCATCCTGGTCTAGTTCAGGGTTCAGTTTTCGAATTCTTTCTGTTTCTTCAGTCAGTTCCGCATGGACTTCGTCGCGTTGTCTTTCTAGTCCATCTATGTCTTCCTGAAAGTTCTTCAGTTTGTCTTCCATTCGTCTCCTTTGGGTTTGGATTCTGTAGTCGATATCATCTTTCAGTTTTTCTGAGAGGTTCGGGAGATTGTCCCTTAGCTTGTTCACCAACTCTCTCTTCTTTTCATCCAAGCTTCCCAAGTTCTCTTTGTAAATAGTCGACACTTGATCCTTACACTCATCGAATTTCTTCCGCTGCTCTATCAGTCTTAATGATAAGCCATCTAAGGTATTGTCCAGCCTTCTCAGCGTTAATGGCTTAGTCGTCATCCTTTTCCAACTCCCCACACTCTTCCTTTGAGGGATCTCTGAATCTTCCATTTTGTGAGTTCCAGTTTTCCACAACTCTGTGTCGGTATCTCATCGAAATTCCTGACAGCGTCCCAGTAGAGGGGACAGGCGCCCCCACATACGTCAACGATTTCACAGTCTTTACAGACCGGCGGCACGAATCGTTTTTCTCGCCAATATCG
>CAZBDB010000122.1:0-4334 GCA_964490655.1 uncultured Candidatus Bathyarchaeia archaeon
AAGAAGTGACCTGCAAATCTCAACACTGACAAATATAACAGAAAATAGATCACGTTTTCAACTCTAATCTACTTTGACGCTTTACAGGCGCGCTGAAAAATATAGGGGGTATCGATTCTGACCGTAGAGATCATCCACAAAATCACGGTCCAAGAGAGACCCTAACTCTGGGAACGTCAACGAACGCCACAACTTCGTAGCGCGTGCTCATAAATAGTGGACTAAGGCTGTGCGAGATTCTCTCTAACTAGCCCAAAGACAGAGCATATAGGGGGATCATTCTAGGAGCAAAAATATCCCTAAAAACAGCGTCCAAGTGAGGCCGTAACTCCCATCTGGCGCGCTGACGTAGGTAACTCTTCCAAGGCGTTTCCTGCAAGCTAGCTAGCTCCATGGAAAGTGTTATTGTGTTAGCTTCCGCGATCGTTTCTTGGTTAAGTAGACCACTAGTGCAGCTATGACTATTACTGTCATTACTGCTATTGCTGCTCCTACGTATGACGTCCAAGGTATAGGTGTCTTGACGGTTAAGCTCATCGTAGTCTGGGCTGATTTGTATCCTTCTTTTTGAGCTGTGACTATGATGTTGTAGGTTCCTTCGGTGAAGTCAGAAGTGTCGATTGATCCCTGATAGTTGCCGTTTCCCTTGTCTGAGAGAAGGATGAGGACTTCTAGATAAAGTACAGTCGCCATTACCGTTGCTCCCTCAATTGGGGTTTCTGCATCATCATTCAATATGGTTGATATAGTCACGGGCTCTCCTTGAGTCGTGCTCTGAGTGGATAGTACCGTGGTTGCCTGCAACGGAGGTAGAGTAGATGAGAAGAAGTAGACATTGTGATCGTCTGACCCAGCCGCTATGTAGTTTCCATTGGAGGAGATAGAAACGCTCATTACGTCAGCTCCTGTCTTGTACCAGAGACGACTGCCGGATCTATTGAAGAGGTAGAGATTGAAATCGCATGAGCCAGCGGCCACATATCTTCCATCCGATGACACTGAAACGCTGAAGGCAGCAAGTCCTGTCTCGTATTCCCAGAGAAGCGTCCCCGATCTGTCGAAGAAGTAGACGTAAGCATCCAATGAGGCCGCTGCGATGTACTCTCCATCAGAGGAAATGGAAACACGACCTACGATCCATCTTGCTTCATAGTCCCAGAGTAGGTTTCCGGTCCTGTCGAAGAAGTTCACTCTAGAATCATGGGAGCCTGCAACCACATAGCTTCCATCAGAAGAGATAGAAACAGTAGGCACACGGTCTCCTGTCTCATAGCTCCAGAGCAATGTGCCCGACCTGTCGAGGAAGTAAACGTTGCCATCCCATGATCCTGCAGCTACATAACCTCCATCAGATGAGGTAGATACACACTCGATACCTTCCCCCATCTCGTAGCTCCAGAGGAGACTGCCAGATCTATCGAAGAGGTAGACTTTTCTGTCTTCTGAACCCGCAGCTATGTAGCCTCCATCAGATGAGATAGAAACACTGTGTACGGCAAGTCGTGTCTCGTAACTCCAAAGCAGATTTCCCATTCTATCGAAGAAGTAGACATTGTTGTCTCGTGAGCCTGCGGCTACATAGTCGCCATCGGACGAGATAGAAACGCTGTACACACGATCTCCTGTCTTGCGGCTCCATAGTAAGCTTCCAGACCTGTCGAATAAGCGCACCATGTTGTCGATAGAGCCTGCGGCTACATAGTCTCCGTCAGAAGAGGTGGAAACACTCCATACTTGGCTGTATGGTTCTTTCTCTTCTATCCCGTAGCTCCACTGCGGGGGGAGAAGCTGCGGTTCTTCATAGATTTCTATGTCATCTACGCTCGGTATCTCCGGGGAGACATCAACGGAGTAGGCTGGTTCCGGTTTCTCTTGGGAGATAAGATAGAGCTTGGTTGCATCTTTTCCTTGCAGAATCACCGGTATCTCTAGCTTTGAGGCGTATGACTGAAAGCGTCCTACCGTGGTGTTCTCATCAAGCGAATGGACCCAATATTCCCCATCTGGAAGCCCAAAACACTCCAAGTCCAAGGAATAGGTTATGTTTCTATCCTCGAAATTGAAGTTCAATATCCCCGCCAGTACGGACTCATCGTCCAACTGTGACTGAGTGATCAGAAGATTCTCAGTTTCTCTTGTTGAGACCGAGCTACTCATATTTAGGAAATTGGTAAAAGCCCTGAAGACTTCCTTGTATAGGAACTTCATGTCCCGGTGATCCTCAAGAATCTGGTAGTCTCCATAATTCTGCCCAGTCACGCCGGGAGTGCGACTAGACTTCACAGCACCCCAATACAGTATCCAACCGCTATTCGGATTCGATCTGTTGTGGTATAGCATGAGAGGATGCTCTTCTGTCTTTCTTTCTGTGCCATCTTCATCAATAAGACAAAAGTTCCCTATAGGATGATAGTTCCCGTTCAGGTCTTCGATCTGAAGCGCAAAAGTTTCGTGAAATTGACCATCGTAGTCCATCTCCACATCAAGGATATTCGGTTTGGAGATATTGATTTTGATATGACCCGCTAAGACAGATTGAACCGCATTCTCTTCTATCAAGAATCTCTCTCGGGTATCGTTTCCATAGACATTCCTGTCATTCCAACCGGTGCCTGCCAGGAAAATGACGTTTCCTCCGTCTGCAACATAATCGTTCAGCTTACGGACGGTCTCATCAAAGTATGTGTGTTCAGCGACCACAATCAGCCCATACTTAGACAGGTCCATTTCTGATGTGGCGAAGAACCTTTGATTGACCGCATCGTATTCTGTGAATGCAAGGAATTCCTGAAAGCTGCAAGGCCCGCCAAAAAGATATATCCATTCTCCACCGACACATAGAACTTGAGGTCTCGGTTTGAGCACAGGTAGCTTTGACAGCTCTCTGTTCAGTCTGTCCGTGTACATATATAGCCTTTGACCCAGCGGATCTTTCCTTTCGTAGGCCCAGCCTTCAGTGGGATGCCAAGTGAACCACTCAATCGCGTCGGCCCCGGCGAGGTAAGCTGTCCAAGCATGCCTTCTGATAGGCTCGAATCCACCCAATTCGCCCTCCCACGGCCAAGACTGCGTGCCCCACAAGATCATATGGAATTGCTTGTCTGGAAGAGTTGCTTTGTATCTGCGGATACAGTCGTATAACAGCCAAGACTCCTGCGAGTACCAATCCATGACGAATCCGTCGGCCTTGAGCTCGTAAGGAGCAATTATGTCGTAACCGAGCCATGCCGCCCCTGCCATACCCACAAACTGAAAGAGTTGTAGGTGAGGCCACTTAGACTTGACATAATCGTACACGTAATTGAACACCCACACGGCCTTCTCGTTGATCCATTCATGGAACACGATCCATTCGGTCTCGTTCATCTCCGATTCTAGCTGGAAGCCGGTCTCCTCAAGGTAGACATCACTATACCTTTTCACAACGCTGCTGGTGGCCGAAGGAGATCCTCCAGCCCACCCAAACGCCGCCGAGGGCTCTTCATGGCCTATAATCACTGCCCATATCTTCTCAGGATCGATTCCCTCGAAATATTGGTCTATGTACTCCTCTACTACCTTCCTACAGGATTCGTTGTAGAAAACATCTAATGCGGTTTGATTGAACAGCGAGTCGGACCACACTAGATAAGTTCTCAGTTTAATGCCCTGATCTACGAGTTGGTAGGCAGTTGCCACTTCTTTAGCAACTCTGGGATCGGGCCCACCCGAGAAGAAGGTTATGTTGCTGGATAGAAGGGACAAGCTGGGCTCCGTGGTGGGGCCACCGTATCCCATAGGAATGGCCTTGACGATGGATGAAGCAGAATCGAAAGAAAGCATTACTATGAAGACTAGGACGGAAATTAGGACTTTTCTCAACATTTCTATCCAATTGAATACTGTCTGTTACTTCATTAATATATCTTAGAATCGACTTGGATCATGGAAATGCTAATGTCATCCTTTTTCCGGTCGATTAAGGATAGAGTGCATCACCATTTTTCCGAACCATCCCTTGTCACTTGTTTGCCGATCGACAGCATATCGGAAAGCGCCCTGTGTTTCTGGATCTTTTCATCCCTGAGTTCGTACACGCACATCCCCGGCACTCAGATTCCATACCTTCCGAGGTAACCCTATCCATGACCCTCAAACAGACAGATACCCTAAACAGCCCAGCTAGTAGGGGAATGTTACCAAAACTAGTTACCACAGGCGTTACCAATGATGATAGAGGGGTACTGTTTTTACGAGTAGAAATCATCCATAAAATCATGGCCCAAGAGAGAGGGGGAAGGGGGTATCGAATTAGGGAGTAGAGATCATTCGCAAATTGATGTTTCAAGAGAGAA
>CAZBDB010000123.1:0-4297 GCA_964490655.1 uncultured Candidatus Bathyarchaeia archaeon
CCGAGCGGCCCTCATGACTTCTCCGTTCAACTGGGAATCAGCCAGATCGGCTAAATGGCAGACTAGAGCCTCGACCGTCCTAGGCTTGATCGCCCCGGCTTCTCCGTGGTGGGCACCGACTATGTGGATCAAGTCAAGAGGGAATCCCCTTCGAACCATCTCGGAGACTATCAGCGAGAGGTGATCGACACGTTCAGCTAGAGAAGTGACTCTGTATGCTCCGTCGTCCCACTCCTCATAGATCAGGGTCTTGTATAAATCATGCAGCAGAACCCCGCTGATAACTAAGTCCCTATCAACCTTTCCGTGGTAGATATCCTCGACGCATTCACACAAAGCCAGCGCGATCTTCGCTGATGAGATTACATGCTCTAGGAGTCCACCAGGATAGCTGTGATGGCGCACAAGGCCTGCAGGCGCCAACTCGAAAGGTAACCCCTTATATGTTTTCCCACCAATCTTGATCGAGGGATTCCTAATGAGCTCAAGGATGTTACATCTGAGCTTCTCATTGCTTATCTTACTTATTATGCGCCTAAGCCTATCGTCCAACCCACCCTGCTCCCATTAGCAGTATGATGAACATGTACATAAGCATTGACGGACGCGGACTGAGTCTTTCCTTTACCATCTGAAGAGCCTGCAATTCCTAGAAGGCGACTGAAAAGTCCAGACAGCTATTGGTGCCGGGGTCTCTTGGGACTCAGTCGCTAACCTGGTCAGGCTTGGATTTCGGCTTTCTGGCTTTGATCGTCACCACAAGTGCGATGTTCAACGCGAGGATGGCCATAGCTGTTAGAAATGTGATGTAGGAGCCCATGCCTGTGAACATAAGCATGAAAACTGGCGGCCCCGTGAGACCGCCTATGTCCATGAAGGTTCTGTACATCCCAATCGCTCCTCCTCTGATTTGAGCGGGTACGATTTCAGATAATAACACGATTAGGGAGGTGAAACTCATGCCGCCGCCGAACCCGTCGAAGAGACCGATCAGCAACAACAGCTCAAAGGAAGGAAGAAGCGCATACGCATACATGCAACCAATCTGCAACAGGGTGCCCGAGATGATCATCGGCTTTCTCCCAAACATATCTGATAGGTATCCTGAGGTTACCGTTGAGAGTATGTACCCCACCGTTCTAAGGCTCATGATGATTCCTATGTATTCAACACTTATTCCAAGTTGGTAGTTGAGGTATAGCGGGAAGACGGTGCTCATGATTCCCATCATAATGAGCATCCTGAGAAAGTTGCTGATGCATATGGCGGCCAAGCCCCACGTTCCAAGACTGAGAACTGCTTCCTTTACGGAGACTTGTGATCCTTCTCTTCTGCTCGTGTCTACCTTCCTTAAATCCTTGGAGATTGATGCAACAGAGAGAGAACAGATCATAAGCAAGAAAGCCAAGGAGAAGACGCCTGTGTAGCCTATGAAGCCCACGATGAATCCGCCTATTGGCGCACCGATGAAGCTACCTATAAACTCTATGCCTTGAAAGGTTCCTAAGGCGCGCCCCCTCATGCTCGACTTGAAAAGGTCCAAGATCACGGCCATGTTGCTCATAAAGAATAGAGCCGTTCCTAAACCCCAGATTGTTCTGCCGAGGATGAGAAGGTATATGGAGTTCGCCATGGAGCACACAAAGGCTCCAACTGCTGAAAGAGCTAGCCCGCCAATTAGGAGTCTGCGTTTACCAAGCCGATCAGCCAGGACTCCCGATGGCAGCTCAATAAATATCCTAGAGAAGAACCAAGCTGAGACGACGAATCCGACCAGGACTCCTGTGGGATCCAGTTCATCAGCGAAGATGGGGAGAAAGGCAGCCGGGAGCCTCATGCCCATGAAAAGCGTGAAACCCACGAAGATAAGCTCGAAGTAAATCCTCGGATAAGATTTGAGCTCCACGGATCTTTCCACCGTTTACAGTTGCTGAGAATCAACGGCGCTTGACTATCTCTTACAGTGACAAACCTTGACTAGTGAAAGAAGAATGCATACCTCAGAATGTTCCGTACCTCGCTCTCTACGTAGCCTTCAAGGTTGCGGGCTATGTCAATCGCTGTTAGAACACCGTACAAAATCCCCTTCTTAGCCACAGCCAATCGTCTGATCTTATGCTCTTCCATGATCTTTGCTGCTTCTATCAAACTCGCGTCTGGATCAATCGTTACCAGCGGAGCCGACATGATCTCAGAGACCTTTACCCTCTTCGAATCGAGTCCATTTCCAGCGACCTTCCATGTGACATCCCTCTCGGTGACTATGCCCATAGGTGTGCCTTTTCTTAAGATGATGGCGCATCCCTCACCTTTTTCACGCATGCTCTTAGATGCTTCAGCAACAGATGTCTCCTCATTGATAGTGACTATCTCCTTCCTCATCGCGTCGACCACCTTCATGAACCTGCACCTATTAACCTTTAATCGAATCTTATGCATTAAGCTTTCCTAGTGCTTTGATTGGAAGGTCACAATCAGTGACGATGTCACTTTTTATTTATCTACCACATCTCCTACTCCAATACAAAACTGGAACAAAGGCAAAAACGTGAAGGAAGAACCGTTTATGAAAGCGCCAGCAAACTATAATGTCATCGTCATTATGCTCGACAGCTTCCGCCAAGATCACATAAGCTTCTACAACCGTGGAAGACCCGTATTTGAAGGAATAGAATCCTGCAAGACCCCAAATATCGATAAGTTCGCCGAGGAAAGCATAGTCTTTGAGAATGCCTATCCGAGTGGTCTGCCTACGATTCCCGTCAGGACCGAGCTGATGACTGGGCAGGATACGCTTCCCTTTCGTCCTTGGCAGCCTCTCACTCGTGAAGATATAACGATCGCCGACATCCTTAGACGAGAAGGTCACATCTGCGGCCTCATCTCGGACACCTATCACTACAGAGCTCCTGGCATGAACTTCCATAGGAGCTTCCACGCATACCGTTGGATGCGCGGCCAAGAGTATGACCCTTACACCTCACATCCATCCAAAAGAGGAGTTGAAGATTACGTAAACGACAACTACCCGGAGATTTGGAGGCGGCGGGTCGAACAGTTCCTGGCGAATACCGACGATTTCGAGAAGGAGGAAGACTGGTTCCCAGCCAAGGTTGTGAAAGAATCGATCGACTGGCTAAGAAAGAACAGGGGCCACAAGAAGGTCTTCTTATGGATCGACTCCTTTGATCCTCACGAGCCTTGGGACCCACCTGAAAGGTTCGACACATACACAGATCCAAACTACGAAGGACGACGACTGATCCTGCCTATGGGAGGCTTTGCCAAAGAATGGGCGACTGAGGATGAGATCCGCCACACCAAGGGCCTCTATGCTGGAGAAGCCTCCTTCGTCGACCATTGCCTAGGTCCACTATTCAAGGGACTGAGGGAACTCGGATACTACGACGACTCAATCATCGTTCTCTTAGCCGACCATGGTCACCCATTAGCTGATCATGGAAAGTTCCTGAAGGGAACCGACCGGCTTTACAGTGAACTGTTGAACTTGCCTTTCATGGTGCACATGCCCGGAGTAGATAAGGCTAGAAGGACAGAGGCTATCGTACAATTTCCAGACCTGTTGCCCACAATACTCGATATTCTTGATTTAGAGAGTAACGCATTGTCGATGCACGGTGAAAGCTTCTTGCCTGTCCTTGAGGGTAATACAGAAGAGCATAGAAAGGCCATGATAACGGGCTACCACGAGGGGATAGACCGGTGCATCAGGGATCGAGAATGGAGCTACATTCAACGCCCGGAAGGGGAACCGGATGAACTCTACAACCTGCTCAAAGACCCGAAGGAGAGGATAAACCTGATCGATGAGAACACAGAGCAGGCGCAGAGGCTGTCTTCACTCTTCGGCCAGTACTACCGAAGAGCCAGCATCAGAGTAGTCAAAGGCGTACAAGGCCGATATGAGGTCGCTTCCGGCTCGATCGAGTGACCCAAAATACGAAGAGTAGACATGTTTTTCAAAAACAGATGCCTAATCGGTTCTGTTGGGATAATAAGATTTATTAAGGGAATGAAAGCAAATGGCATAGCTGTGATGATAAATGATGGAAAGTAAGGATCAAATGATAGGTGCAGTTATTCTTATTGTCTGTGTGGTTATCGCGATCGGATACGTAGTTGTTCTTCTGGCACCTGGTGCGCTGTTTCCGGTGGAATATGTCGGTGTGATTCATCCCGCCCAATTCTGGGCTGTCGCTGTCGTGGTCTTGATCGCGTTCCTCGCCATAATGTTCATAGGCGCATGGATAGGATGGACGATGGCCACAACTCCTCC
>CAZBDB010000124.1:0-4290 GCA_964490655.1 uncultured Candidatus Bathyarchaeia archaeon
TCAGAGGGAACCAACTGTCATAACATGGTCCCCGCAGATGGCTGAGAAGCAGGGATACCCTCATTTCATGCTCAAGGAGATACATGAGCAACCTTCTTGCCTTAGAGACACGCTGAGACTGCAAGATCAGTACCTTGATCTGATGGCTGCCTTCCTGGATAGAGCTGGAGAAGTCTTCCTAGTAGCCTGTGGGACCTCATACCATGCATGCTATGCTGCTTCATACATGTTTTCCAGACTGGCTTACTTGGCGACTCATCCGGTCATAGCCTCTGAATTCATAGAACAGGAAGGAATGGCTGTCAACATAAACAGCACGATCTTGGCGGTAAGCCAATCAGGCGAGACAGCTGACACTCTGGCTGCCGTTGAATACGCTCGCAATCGGGCAGCAACCATCCTAGGACTGACGAACGTGATCGGGTCGACGTTGACCCGTGTCTCTAGGGTCTACATCTGCCAGCAGTCAGGTCCAGAGATCGGCGTCGCGGCTACGAAGACCTTTACATCCCAGCTCTCAGTTCTCGCCCAGCTCGCGCTTAGGGTTGCCAAGGTCAGAGGAAAGATCTCCCACCGTCAGATCGAGGAGTTCGAAGAGAAACTAAGCCAGATCCCGGACATCGTCGAGAAGAGTATTGAGAAGAATGAGGAGAAGATAAAACAGCTTGCCAGAAAATATCGGGATAAGAAGGTCTTCTTCTTCCTAGGCAGGGGCATAAGCTCGCCAACAGCCATGGAAGGAAGATTGAAGCTTCTTGAGATAGCCTACGTTCCCTCCATATCTTATCCAGCGGGGGAAAGTAAACATGGACCGATAAGTTTGATTGAGAAAGGATTCCCCGTGATCTTTGTATGTCCAAGGGATGAGACGCGAGAGACGATCATAGGGAACATAATGGAGATGAAGGCTAGGGGAGCAACGATCATTGCGGTCATGCAAGAAGGGGATAGCGAGATTGAGAATCTTGCGGATGATCACATTGAAGTTGCAGGAGAGGTGCCCGGGATACTCTCGCCCGTACCTTTTGTGGTTCCGCTGCAACTGTTTGCGTACTACATGGCTGTGGAAAGAGGATGTGATGTAGATCAGCCGAGGAACCTTGCAAAATCAGTCACGGTCAAGTAGACTATCTCGTCGTTCTCCCAATTCCTATGAAAATGCTGATATTTGTCTCGCGACATACTACATTGTGTTATCAATGAAGAGATTAGAGGAGGACGGTTATTGAGTAGATCGTGGGAAGAGCTGATCCACAGCCTAATAAGGAGGGGAATACTTCACACGCCTGGTGTCATTAGGGCCTTCAAGAAGGTTCCGAGGCATCTTTTCCTCCCTGAGATCCAGCAATCTTATGCCTTTGTTGACTCCCCCCTCTCGATAGGAAGTGGACAGACGATATCCGCGCCACACGGTTGATCCATGACCAATCGGGCGAGACATGGTATCGATAATGAACGAATCCCTTGAGTTGAGGGTTGGGCACAAGGTTTTGGAGGTCGGCTCAGGTTCGGGCTGGCATGCCTCAACCGTGGCTGAGATTGTAGCCCCTACCGATATGCCGAAGGAGAGATGGGGACACGTATATACTATAGAGATAATCTCTGAGCTGGCTGAGCGCGCAAGGAGGAACATCGAAACAGCAGGGTATCTCGACCGTGTTACCGTCGTCTGCGGCGACGGATCGGAAGGATATGCCCCGGAAGCACCTTACGATCGAATATTGGTCACCGCGGCTGCGCCCTACGTTCCCGACCCCCTCAAGGAGCAGCTGAAGCCGAGCGGAATTCTAGTGATTCCGGTTGGGCGTGTAAGTTTCTATCAGACTCTCTTACGGATCAGGAGAGAGAACGATAGGTTCCTCGAGGAGAATCTTGGGGGAGTCGCCTTCGTACCTTTGGTGGGAAAGTACGGCCAAAGGCTGTGAGCAAGGACTTTTTGAATCACAAACAAATCTGGTTCAGACCGCCTTCTGTAGTGATCGAGAAGAGCTATTATCTTGTTCTTGTGTTGGTCCTCCTTGCCGCTTGCGTTCTTCACAATCTAGCTGGAGCGACCGCCCCAGCTATGTAGCAATCCTAGGTTCTAGGAGTAGAACAAGCGCAAGATCATCGATGATCGAAGCTCTTTATAATATAAACGGGGAAAGCTATATTTCTGTATCGGCATGAAGTTTCTTGTTTGAGGGGATCGAGTGTCTTCCATTGATTGGCTGTCCATACTGGTCGCTATGGGGTCTGTTGCAGCTGCTCTCATTGCTATTCTAGTGATGCGTCCTGAGAGAAAGCCTCCGAAAGGGAAAACCGTAGAAGGTTCTGAAGTTCAGCCCCCCGGGCAGTTCCCCTTCATGGCCAAGAGAAGCGTAACGCACACCGAGGTTGAAGAAGCCAAAGATAAACTTAGAGTGTTTGGTTTAGAGAGGGAGATTCTTAGCTACGCAATTAGACGCTTGTATGAGGCGCAGGCAGAGGGAAAGATAACAGAAGAAGAGCGAAATGGATTGGCGGAGAAGTATAAGGAGAATATGAGGCGGATAAACGAAGAGGTTTCACAAGGCGAGTCTGTTATAGCTCTCGACGAACTTGAGAGGATGCAAGAAGATCTTCTAAAACTCTTTAATGAACGCTTCGACGATCTCAGTGCCAAGATAGAGGATCTGAGGATCCGTAGCGGGATCGAGTCTGTAAGCCCCGTGGAAACCGCCGTGGAGGAGAAACAGGTTCCGACTGCGCCCGAAGAACCGGAAGTCTCCGCAGATCCGGGTGAGAGCAGGAAGAGAAAGAGAGCGGCTAGGAAAAAGACTGCTCCTCCGGCAAAGAGTGAGGCTGAGAGGAGGGTCGAGCAGATTATGGCAGAGGTAGAGAAGGTTCTGGCTAAGCTTGAGCAGATGGAGGTCTCGGAGTGATATGGATTGGAGGGACGAAGCCAAGAAGAGGGCAGCTGTGGAGGCTGTGAAGCATGTCAGAGATGGCTTCGTTGCTGGGTTGGGGAGTGGGTCGACAGCTGCGTTTGCCATCAAAGAGATCGGTAGATTGATTCAAGAAGAAAGCATCAGGGTCTTAGGTGTGCCTACCTCCTATCAAGCCTTCATCTTGGCGATAGAGAACGGCATCCCAATCACCACGTTGAAGGAACATCCTGAACTTGATCTATGCATCGACGGAGCGGACGAGATAGACAAGGAGTTGAATTTGATCAAAGGTAAGCGAGGAGGCGCAATTACGAGGGAGAAGATCGTAGCTTCTGCTGCGGAGAAACTGTTCATAGTCGCTGATGAGACGAAGCTCACCCAAAGGTTGGGGACCAATCATCCCATACCATTGGAGATTCTACCATTCGCTGAGCCTGTTGTCTCAGCTAGGTTGAGACAGATGGGCGGTAAACCGGTTCTACGAGAGAGAGGAGATAAGACAGGCCCTTTCATCACGGACAATGGCAACTTCATCTTGGACCTCTATTTGGGGCCGATCGAGAATCTGAGCGAGCTGAACTTCAGGTTGAAATCGATCGCCGGGATAATCGAGACTGGCCTGTTCATAGGGATGGCGGATATCGCTTATATCGGTTCGCCGACTGGTCTCAAGAAGATGATTCAGCATCAATGCTTGAATGAGACTCTGTGATCTGCTTCAAGATCGCTGAGAGACATGTAACATTTTCCATTCGCTCTCTAGCCAAGGGATCGGCAAACAAAATAGAGGGATATCGGAGGAGGTATCATTGTTTCAGTACTTTTCTTGCAGCTATCTGTATGTCTCTAGCTTTGACGGTCTTTCTTCCAGCGTGCATAGTGTAGACGATGGCTTCCTCTGCAATCCTCAATCCGATCTCTCCAAGAACTTTGGCCATTTCGTCTGCCGCTGACTTGCTAACCCTGTCTGCCCCAGCCTTCTTGCAGATCCTATGCATAGCAGCTACAGATAAGTCTCCATCAAAGTCCATGGATATCCCCTTTGCAGCACTCCTGTTGTGTGTAACCCTCTTAAATCATTTGTCATATCCGTGACCTTTTCTTATGAAAGCTCTGGCTATGATGCTTCGCTTATGGAGTCTCGCCACTTTCATCCTCTTTCTTCCATCGTTTCTTCTTATCTTCTAAAAACAAGGTAGGATCACAGTAGAGAGAAACAGGAATAGTCTTGTACGGCTTCACAGGTTCATCCCTTTTCTTTTCACGCACTCCCTATCCACTTCCTTCATTTTCTGATATCCTTTCCGACTTTCTCAGAAGTGTGCTTATCTGGGTTCAAGTATAAATAGTTGATCCAAGGAGCATTTGCAGATGTAGATGT
>CAZBDB010000125.1:0-4257 GCA_964490655.1 uncultured Candidatus Bathyarchaeia archaeon
GATAGACATGCACGCCCTAAAGAAGATGAAGAGAACCGCCCACATTATCAACACCGCCCGGGGCTCAATAATCGACGAGGAAGCTCTCTACTTGGCCTTAAGTAAGGGATGGATCGCCGGAGCAGCCCTAGATGTCTTCGAGAACGAACCAATGCCGCCCAGAAGCCCACTCCTCAGACCGGAGGTGGCCGATAAGCTCATCCTTTCACCTCACGTGGCCGGGCTGAATCCAGAGATGGAAAGGGGCCTGACCCTCGCCCAAGTTGAGTGCTGCTTAGAGGCCTTTAGAGGTGAACCTCCTAAGTCGACAGTGAACCCGGAAGCCATACCAAAGTGGACGAGACGCTTCGGGGCGGAGTAACCCAAATGAGTAAGTCGATCGTTACTTTCCAGATAGGAAAGCGATGATCTTCTTATGCCTTGTGAAGTCAGGCACTATCAAATCAGCTCCAGCGTTGATCAACCGTTTCCTCTTGCGGGGGTTCAACCCACACCTTCTGACCTCATCAGTTGCGACGCCGACGGCTATCGCGTCCTTCGATTTCGCGTTTCTGATCTCGACCGGCCCGTCTCCAACGACGAGGAGCTCACTACCTCGAAGGGCGTTCTCTTCTAAGATTCTACGGATGATTCTCTCTTTAGTATGAGCCTCAGTCCGGTCTATTGCGCCATAGATCCCGCCCATGAAATATCTGCTGATCCTTAGGGCCTCAGCCTCTCGTAGGACGTATTCGTGATCGGTTCCGCTGGCAAGATACATAGTCACATTATGACTGCAAAGTTCCCCCAAAAAGTTTCGGGATCCCACGATCATCAGATCCTCAGGTTCTAACTCGCCGTTTCTCAGTTTTCCAAGCCTTTTCTCGACTCGGTTGAGCAGCCTCTGGTTGTATATGCGCTTGTACTCGTAGGCGCTCCTAGGCTCCTCGGCTATTCTATGTCTGCGGACAGCCTCAGCTAGCCACTGCATCTGTTTTATGGTTAAGATTCCAGTCGAGTAGTCGACATATTCTCGAACCTCTTTCTCAATCTCTGTTGTTCGAGCGTCGCCCTCACAGATCATCTCTATCATCAACGGAATCATCACGTCCTCCCATCCCTGTCGGATCACAGAGATCGTGCCATCGAAGTCTATAAGCGCGTACTGGATATGGCCGACCCTCGAGTTGATGTCAGGGTTCAGGATCTCAATCCATGAGGTCATGGCCACTCATCCGCCTCAGCTGCTTCATCAAACTTATCCGAAATCTCTTCCGGAGATGCTGTTCCGGTGATATTCAGCTTCTTAATGATCACACCAGCGGCTAAGTTGGCCATGATACCTGCTTCCACTGGTCTTGCTCCCGCAGCTAAACCCACCCCAATCGTGGCAATGAATGTGTCTCCAGCGCCCACGGGATCTATAGGTGGATTCGTCGGGGCGGCCGGAAGGTGATAGTGGTCCGATTCAGTTATCAGGAGCGCTCCCTTCTCGCTCAGGGTAATATAGATGGGGCGTTTGGTCTTCTTTTGCATCTCCCGCCCTAGCTTCACAAGTTCGTCGGTTCTGACTTCCAACGGATTCTTTGAGGGAGATACAGCCTTTACGACTTCTATGCGGTTCGGCTTCAAAACCATGCTCCTGAATAGGCCAATCCGTTCCCTAGAGTCGGCCACGAAGACCTTGTGAGGATACCGCTCCGCGAGCTGGATTAGGTTCGTCCGGACATTGTCGGTTACTGTTCCGTTTCGGGTCATCTGGTCCTCAACGATCACAGCGTCGACCTTGGCAACCGCTGAATGAATGTTTTGGATGAGCTCTTTCTCAAGCGTCTTGGATAACGGCTTATAATTCACGAAGTCTACCCTTGAATCTTGTTGCTGTGAGTCCCAGCCGCAGAGGATCGGCTTGATGTAAGTTGAAGTGACCCTCTGGCGCGATGCAATCAGATAATCAAGAAGAATACCATTTACCTGTAGTTTTTCCTTCAAAATTTGGCCGCGCCAGTCCTCTCCCAAGGCTGTGACCGCGAATACCCCACTGACGCCTAAGGCTTTGACGTTGCAGCAGATATTTCCCGATGCGCCAGGCGAGTAGGTCTCCCTAATCACTGGACGGTTGTAATGAGGGGTCTCGCGGGACAACTCCGAACGGGCCATATCCGCATACCAGTAGACATCCAGGGCAAAGTCCCCTACGACCACGACGCTCAAGCCCTTGAAGGACTCAAGGATCTCTAGAAGCCTTGAACGCTTGAGCCCATTCATTCCCTAATCCTCTCACACAGGCAAGCCTCAAGCATCTCGCATAGAGTATGATACACTATCGAGTGGAGCTCCTGCACACGACTCGTCTCAGCTGCAGGAACCCTCATGGCGATGTCGGCGATCTCCGCAATCCTTCCACCTCCCTCACCAGTTAGTGCGATGACGGTTAATCCTAGAGCTTTGGCCGTCACAATCGCATAGAGAACATTCTCTGCATTCCCGCTTGTACTTATGCCCAGTAGAACGTCTCCCTTCCTTGCTAAGGCGCACAACTCTTGGGCAAAGGCCATATTTCTAGCGGGGTTATCGTTCTCAACGGCACTTGAAAGGGAGTGGTTGGCTCCCAAGACTACGGCTCGAAGCCCTTCATCTAAGCTTCCAGCCACTAGATCACCTTGAGGAAGTTCATCGAACCACTTTCTTTTATACTCTGGGATTGGCCTTTTGAGTTTGAAGGACTTCATCAGCTCTGCTGAGATGTGGAAGGCGTCGGCAAAGCTTCCTCCGTTACCACATAGGAAGAGAGTTCCCCCGTTTTCAAAGCAGCGGTTTATGGCTCTGTGAGCTCGGATTAACTCCTCCATCACAGAGCTAAGGTCAGGATTTCTCTTCACAAAGTCGTCGATTATCTTTTCCACGGACGGGTAGGTTTGAGTTATCTCCTGGATCTGAGCTTCTAATGGCGGAGTTGGCTCAGTCCTTCGTAGCGATGGCACAAGAATGATTGATGATTCCTTAAGCCTCCGTGCGATCATGTGGTGCAGGTTCGGTATCACTACGACATGGTCTCCAGTTATGTGAAATCCCTTGCCTCCCATGGACGGAGGCCTTATGACTATGTTCTTCAGGGGACGATAGTAGTAGTCTAGGTCATCGTTACTCCTTAGACGCCTATAATCGGTTATCGGCTTCAAGTCGAAGTTCGCGGTTGTGAACTTCTCAACCTCAAATCCTAGGTTCCTAGCGATGGATAGGGCTTTGAGGAAAACCTCAGGACCGATCACAGCCGAGCCGAAGTTTAGGAAGACACCGCCCTCCAGCTGACTCACCGTAGCCGCGTAGGTCTTGAATTTTCTCCCGGTCGCCTCGCCTAAGACTGCAAAGTTGCATCTTGGATGTTGATGGATTATGTCCGTGCCCAAGGCCACGTGGACGGTGAATGGTATTCCGAGTTTATACGCGTTATAGAGGACGCTGTACTCCCTGAACTTGAAGCGACCGTCTTCCGCGATCATCCTTCCCAAGGATTCTCCATATCCTAAGCCATCATGGACGCCCCGCTGAACAGCCAAGTTCATGAGGAATCCGGTCTCCTCAGCCATCCCGAAGGTTCCATCCTCGATGCTTGTGGCTACGTCCTCGCTGGTCTCTCCTATCAGTGCGATCTCAAAGTCGTGGATCGTTACTGCACCATTCGAAGCAACATGGGTTATGACGCCTCGTTTCATGAGGTCGATAACGATTGGGGAGAGACCTGACTTGATCACGTGGGCTCCCATCATCCAGAGTACTGGCCTTCCATTCTTTCTAGCCTCCACAATCCTCTCGGCGACTTCGCAGAGATCTGGATTATCAAAGGATGGTCGAGGCGCTCTAGGACTGATCAGATCCTTCACTGAGACTAGGTTCTTCCTCTGAGCGATTGGATAGGTTCTGATTCTCGAGAAATCTATCATTTAGCAACACCTTTAGGCGGCAACGTATTCCTTTTTTATCTTCCTCCTTTCTGCTATTAACCCTTCTTGCAGAGACTTTACTTGCTCCTGGATTCTGCCGAAGGTCAGTTTGACAAAGATATAAGAATCTCCTAGAGAAGTATGAGTTTGGTGAGGAGACGACCGTTTATGGGAGTTGGATTGAAGGATTTTGCGGAGTGGATCAAACGTAAGTCTCTCGAGTTGAGGGATATTCTGCCTGTGACCGCTGCACTTCCAGACCGTACGACACTTCTGTTAGTCTTCTACAATACGGAAGAAGAGGCTTGACCTAGGTGGTGTCTACTTTCTGAGT
>CAZBDB010000126.1:0-4245 GCA_964490655.1 uncultured Candidatus Bathyarchaeia archaeon
CACCAGATCATCTTTTGGCGCGACAAGCAACATGTCGAAGAGATCCGTTACGATGTCCAATCTCAGCGTTCCAAGAGTATCGTTGTACGAGAACAGTGTCATTTCGGTCTCAAACGGGTTGAAGTAGCCGGTAGGAGCTTCTGCGTAGACGTCCGGACGCACAGACAGCCTGTTTATGGGATCCTTGAACAGCATTTTCTGACCGTCTTCACCCAGACACCACTTCATGAACTCTAGAGCTACGGGGTTCTCGTCGCCCTTGCCTTTCACTACGGCAACACTGTCAGGGTTTATGACTGTGCCCTTCTCAGCTGAGTCAGCCGGAGGATAGAAGAACACCACATCTTCTGGATAGACTGCTGCTTGGCCGAACCCGTACTGATCGATTATCGGGGCGATACCGTATTCACCTCTTCCGATGTAGGGTCCGACGTGATGACTCTTCTCTGTATACTCCCCTATGTTTGCGCCCATTTCTGTGACGACTGCCCAACCTCCTTCCCATCCATAGTATTGGAGAAGAATCTGTATGATCATGAGGTTGGAGCCGCTCTTAGATGGTGGGCAGGCAATGATATGTCCCATGTAAACTGGATCAGCTAAATCGGTCCAGTCATTAGGAGTGGGCAAGCCATAGGTTTCGAGATATTCCTCGTTGTAGACTATTCCGAAACCTGAAAGAGCAGCGCCCCACCACATGAAATCATCTGTATCTTTCAACGGCAGCCCAGCAAACGAATCAGGAACATTCGCGTTTATGTCCTCCCACTCGGAGTCCCCAGGTAGGTGGAAAGGAGCTAAGAGCCCTTCCCCCTTAGCCAATTTGAACGCGTCAAGCCCGCCGCCCCACCAGACATCCCATTTGACCTTGGCCGGGTCTCCTGCGGCTTCCCGTATCAGCGCCAGCGATGCCACTGTGTCCTTATAGTCGAAAGTTATGACCACGTCCTCGCCTGTCTTGGCTTTGTACCATGCCACAAAGTCTTCCTTTGCCACATCTTGAATGCCAGACCAATGTGGTGTAATAACGACAACCTCCTCTGGTGAAGCACTAGCTGCCGGAATAGATGGCGCCACTGAAAACATGAGAGTAGCAAAGAGAACCGCTATGAGCAAAGGTTGCACGCCTTTTCGCATGTCTTCTCACCTTAAGCAAATAGTTAATCTAAAACATTATAAAGCTTTATTCCCTTCCATCGCCTAATAAGCTAGGCTCATATCTGGAAGGAAAGGCTAGACTTGAGATTTCCTCAGCGTTGGCCAAGCCTCAGGTCACTGGACTGGGGCGCCTTCATGGTTTTTGCAGTCGCACTGTTTCTGCTCCTTTTCTTCATGGTTTATCCGATCGTTTTAGTTGTGGTCGACGCGTTCCAGGTAGAAGGGGCTTTCTCTCTTCATCACTTCACCGTTTTCTGGAGCAATAGGTTCTACAGAACCGGTCTGATCAACAGCCTCGTCTTGGCCTCTCTAAGCGTCTTAGGCACAACGATTGCTGGAGTTCCACTAGCGTACATAATGGTTAGGTACGACTTCCCCGGTAAGAAATGGTTCAACGCCTTATCCATCATACCTATGATAGTCCCACCTTTCGTCGGAGCTCTCGGCCTGAGATGGGTGCTTGGGAAGGCTGGAATGGTCAACCTCCTCTTGCAGGATCTCAACTTGATAACAGAACCTATTCCATTTCTCTTTTACAGGATTTCATCTAACCTCTTTGGAACACCATTCGACTTCCATCTGGGCTTGGTTCTAGTTGAAACACTTCATCTTTACCCGATAATATACCTGAACACAGCAGCCGCCCTCGCCAACATAGACCCTTCCCTTGAAGAACAGGCCGAAAATCTCGGAGCAAGCGGCTTCAGACTATTCAGAACTGTGACGCTGCCTCTCATGCAGCCGGGATACATCGCAGGCGCGGTTCTCGTTTTCATTTGGGTACTGACAGATCTGGGCACCCCCCTCATAATTGGGTATCAGCACGTCATAGCCCATCAGCTCTTCAGCGTGGCTTTAGCATCCTATTACCAGAGCCCCATTGCATATGTTATGTCCGTGATCATGACGGCCATTTCACTTAGTTTGGTTGCACTCTATAGGAGGTACATTGGCCGAAGGGAGTATGCCAAGATACAGTCGGGTATGTCCGTCTCTCGTCGCACAACGAGAATCCACAGCATCAAGTTAGGCGTCTGCTACGTGTTTCTCACGTTACTGATATTGGCCGCTTTGTCTCCTCACATAGGAATATTTCTCGCCGCATTCACTAGGGAGTGGTCAAGGACCGTGTTACCCTCCTCATACACCCTAGAGAATTTCACACTCGTCTTCAGCGGAGGTCTGGATTATGTCAAGAACAGTTTTCTCTACTGCACAATAGTCTTTCTCGCAAATGTTTCCCTGGGGGCGGCTGTAGGGTACATCCTTGTAAGAAAGAGGATTCCCGGAAAGGAGATCCTTGATTACCTTTCAATGCTTCCTCTGGCGATCCCTGGTCTGGTCATAGGGATCGGCTATTGGCGAGCTTGGTTGGGCACCGTCCTTGACCCGTTCTACATGACCGCCCTCGTTTTGACCATCTCACTGAGCATGAGGAGGCTTCCATTCACCGTCAGAGCGGCATACGCCGGTATGCTCCAGATACCAAACGAATACGAAGAGGCGTCGCTGAACGTGGGTGCCCCTCGCTGGCGGACGTTTCTTAGCATAACCTTACCTCTGCTTCTCGCCAGCGTTATCGCAGGAGGAATCCTGTCTTTCACCTACGCAATGCTTGAGGTCTCAACAACCCTGATATTGGTCGCTAGAGCAGAGCAAGCAACTATGACATGGGGGATATTTCACTACTCCAATGACCCCCGTCACGGATGGAACGTTTCATCGGCTATGGGAGCTCTCCTAATAATCTTCGTAGCACTATCGCTAACGATTGTTTCAAAGGTTTTCGGAAAGCAGATGGGGGCGCTGTTCAGGGTCGGATAGGAATGTGGCAGATATGGTGGACGTGAGACTGAAGGACCTGACGAAAAGATTCGGGGACACACTAGCAGTTGACCGCGTGAACGTCCACATCGCAGAAGGAGAACTCTGCACCCTTTTGGGGCCATCTGGATGCGGCAAAACGACCACGCTTCGATGCGTTGCAGGCTTCTATACCCCTGACGAAGGGGAAATCTACTTCGGGGAAAAGCTGGTAAACCCCATTCCTTCCTTCAAGCGGAACACAGGCATGGTCTTTCAAAACTATGCTTTATGGCCTCACATGACCGTCTTTGACAACATAGCCTATGGGCTAAAGATCAGAAGGATGGCTCGAGGCGAATTGAAAGAAAAGGTTGCCTATGTCCTCGAACTCACGCACCTTGGGGGATTAGAAGATCGTTGGCCGAGTCAGCTAAGTGGTGGACAGCAACAGCGCGTTGCACTTGCCAGAGCACTTGTCATCGAACCTGATGTCCTGTTGTTAGATGAGCCGCTCAGCAACCTAGATGCAAAGCTTCGAGTAGAAATGCGAGTAGAAATCAAAAGCATCCAGAAAAGGTTGAAGACGACAACCATTTATGTGACTCATGATCAGGAGGAGGCACTTTCCATTTCAGACAAGCTTGTTGTGATGAATCAGGGTAGAATTCAGCAGGTGGGGGCTCCAAGGCAAGTCTATGAGAGTCCTGCAAATCAGTTCGTGGCGGACTTTATCGGAATCGCAAACTTCATAGAAGGAAGCATAAGTGAGATTGATGAGGAGAAGGTGCTTGCCGTCGTGAAGACAGAGCACGGCTTTCAAATCGAGGCTATGCTTGAGGAAGGAATCACAAGAGATATGAAGGTGCTGGCCTCAGTAAGGCCTGAAGCATTAAGCGTTTATCCTCGAGGAAACGTGGGGGCGGCCCTAGGGATGAACCAAATCGACGGTGTTGTGAGATTGACAACTTATCTTGGTGATGTTGTAAGATATGAGGTGGAAACTCAGTGGGGTGCGACGATTAGAGCTGACGTATACAATCCGAGACACGCCCACATCTTCGGTGAGAAAGAGGAGGTCTCCATTGCCTTCAAGGGCGAAGATACCAAATTGATAAGACTGTAAATTTGTTTTTCAGCATGGCTTGGGTTAGTAGCTAGCGGGCATATGAGCGATTCTCACGCCTCAGAATCCTCTAAGAAACCTTATCAATCACATTAGTTCAAATACACGTGGGACCTAGTGGCGGAAATGTCTAGTAAGATCGTGGTTATCTGCACTGG
>CAZBDB010000127.1:0-2511 GCA_964490655.1 uncultured Candidatus Bathyarchaeia archaeon
GTGAAATTCATTGTTATGACCGATATTTCCGCATTGTCATCCCAGGCTGAAAAAGCGGATCCTGGAGATTTCCTCCATCTCATCGACCGTGCCATCCTCCTGTTCAATGAAGAGAGGGATAGCCGGGCTGAGAGTATGCAGATCCTTGGTAAGCTAGTTAACATCCCTCCGAAAGGCGACGCCATAATCGCCGGGGATATTCATGGAGACCTAGATAGTCTCATCCGAATCTTGGAAGCAAGTGAGTTCGTCAAGAAAGCCCAAGAAGACGAGGATGTACGCCTGATATTTCTGGGAGATTATGGGGATCGAGGTCCCTACTCGCCGGAGGTTTACTTTGTAGTCTTGAGTCTCAAAACTATGTTCCCAGGTAAAGTTGTCCTTCTGCGTGGAAATCACGAAGGACCCAGCGACCTGTTGGCGTCTCCCCACGATCTTCCGGCCCAATTGTATGCTAAGTTCGGTGATGAGGCTCAGAAGATCTATGAGAGATTGGGTGATCTCTTCAATCATCTTTACCTCGCGGTTCTGGTAGAGACGAGGTATATGATTTTGCACGGCGGCGTGCCTAGCAAAGCAAGAACGGCGATGGATGTTGCATATGCATGTGATAAGCATCCATCCGAGAGTCATCTAGAGGAGATTCTGTGGAGCGACCCAGTTGAGCATATCGTTGGGACGTATCGCTCACCCAGAGGGGCAGGGAAGCTCTTCGGCAGGGATGTGACTGATAGATTCCTTAAGATATTCGACGTACCGATGATGATTAGGGGACATGAACCGGTCAATGACGGCTACAAGATAAACCACGACGGCAAGATACTTACAATCTTCTCAAGAACAGGGCCACCCTACTATAACCAATATGGTACCTATCTGCATCTAGATCTATCCGAGGAACACCAGGATGCTTGGCAGACGACGGGTTGCCTGAAAAGGATCTAGGTCTCTCGGTATTGAACCAAAGAGCGAATCCAGACCGTCATTGGGCTAGGTTCGCGGTTAGCCCAAGCATAATATGGGATAGCAGTGAACTGTACTTTGCGCGTCTTCGGATAGCCTCTCTTTATCGGCCGATAGAGAGAACGTTCAAATCTGTTTGAATCACTAACCGCGGCTTCGCCTTGGATTGCCATAACACCGCTCAGCAGATCCGGCTTCCAGTTGGCTTTCAACTCGGATTCAAGCGGCAGCAACAAGTTCCACACATCGCAATCTGGGTTGTCAACTTGCTCTACGCAGTAGATGATAGGCCCCCGTCTGAGAGCGACCCGGTCGTGATTCTCCATCACGTATGGATTGCTGGCTAGACGTCCCACCGGCATTGACAGAATGAGCTGCACGCGGTCTTCTGGTTTCCAAACACGACGGATTTCCAAGTATTCTCCTGGCTGGATGGGTTTGTCTAGTCCTCGGCCGTTTATCTGAACCTCAGCCTTGTGGCACCAGCCTGGAATGCGGAGATACAAACCGAAAGAGAATTCATTTTCGGGGTGAAGAAGGAGTTCAACATTGCCGTTCCATGGATAGCCTGTCAGTTGCGTGATCCTAACAGGATTTCCATCCACTTCAAGGTTTGAGGTGCTTTGAGCGTAGAGGTGTGTCCATAGGCCTTCAGATGATAGGCTGTACATGTATCTGGGCAGAGAGGTCAGCAATCTGGCGATGTTGGGCGGACAGCATGCACATCTGAACCATCTCTCGCGGCGATGTTGCCCTCGATCCGCGAGAGGGTTGACATAGAAGTATTCTTGGCCGTCAAGTGAGAGCCCAGCCAAAACTCCGTTATAGAGGGCGAGTTCCATGACGTCTGCGAACCTTCCCTCACCGGAGATCAGCAACATCCTATAATTCCACATCACGTTGGCTATGGCTGCACATGTCTCAGCGTATGCTCTAACGTTCGGGAGGTCGTAATCGCCGCCGAAGGCTTCCCCCGCGTATCGGGAGCCTACGCCGCCTGTAACGTACATCTTGTGTTCTGTCATGTTTTCCCACAGGCGTGTTAGCGCCTCCCATAGAGTCTTGTCACCCGTCTCCATGTATATGTCAGCAGCGCCGCAGTTCAGGTAGAGCGACCGAACGGCGTGCCCAACGATCTCATCTAACTCACGAAAAGGTTTATTGTCGATATGGTAGGATTTACCCGTGACGAGGCCCATTCCCCTCTTATCGACGAAGAACCGCGCAAGGTCCAAGTAGACTCGGTTACCGGTTACCCGATAGAGCTCCACCAAGGCCATCTCGATCTCAGGATGGCCCGATGTACCGGAGCGCTTATCGGGGCCGAAGACACTCGCGATGTGGTCTGCAAAGCGGCATGCTGTCTCTAAAAGGTTGCGTTTCCCCGTGGCGCGATGGTAGGCGATAGCTCCTTGTACAAGATGGCCGGCGCAGTAAAGTTCATGCATGTCCCGCAGGTTGGACCATCGTTCCTTCTTTTGTTCGAAGGTGAAGTAGGTATTCAGGTAGCCATCTTCATCCTGCGCTCCAACAATATGAGCGATCACC
>CAZBDB010000127.1:2611-4231 GCA_964490655.1 uncultured Candidatus Bathyarchaeia archaeon
AAAAGATAAGTGAGTCTTCCCTTTCTATGAGGGATGGTTAGAAGATTGAATGTAGGCATACTGACGAGGAACAAAGACTCTTGGTGTTCACGCCGACTCAGAGAAGCGTTAGAAAGGCATAACGCACCCTACCTCTGTTTCAGCTTTCCGAACCTCCTCGCCAGAGTTGGGATGAAGCCCGAGACATCTATAGGCGAGGTTGACGTCCTCAAGGATCTAGGTGCCATAATCGTGCGACCCATCGGGCGTGGTTCGTTGGAGGAGATAATCTTCCGCATGGACTTGCTTCATAGACTTCAGCGTTTAGGCATGTATATTCTGAATCCTCCCTCTGCGATCGAGAGGGCTGTCGACAAGTTTTATGCCTTGACCTTGCTCGAAGAGGCTGGCTTACCCGTCCCAAGGACGATCGTGACTGAGAGTGCTGATGAAGCGCTCGGAGCGTTTTCTGAGTTGAATTCTGATGTTGTCTTGAAACCTTTGTTCGGGTCTCGCGGAATTGGCTCCACGCGGATATCGGACCCAAACATTGCAGAGAGAATATTCAGGGCCCTCGACTTCCATCATAACGTCTTCTACATTCAGGAGTTTATTTCTCATGGGCACTCCGATATCAGGGCTTTCGTTCTAGGCGGCCGCGTCTTGGCTGCTATGAGGAGGGTTGCAGAGGGAACGTGGAAGACGAATGTGAGCCTCGGCGCTAACCCTCTCCCGCTAAAGTTGGGGACGAAGCTGCAGGGTCTAGCTGCGAAAGCTGCAGGGGCGGTGGGTTGTGAGATGGCAGGCGTCGACATACTGGAAGGCTCCGATGGGCCCTTAGTGATTGAGGTTAACAGTCAACCGGGCTGGAAGGGCCTTCAATCTGTCGCAGACATAGATATTGCAGAGGAGATAGTCGATTTCGTCTTGGGAAGGCTGAAGGCGTAATGCTGAGATCATGAATGAACGTCTTCAGACATCCTGACTGATAATTCAAGCATTGAGGCTGGCCTAGCTGTTGGGAAGATCGGTTGTTATTCTAGCCGGGGGCTATTCCAAGAGATTCGGCAGGCCTAAAGCGTTCGTTGGGTTGATGGGGAGACCTCTTATCTTGCATGTCTACGATAAGGTCCGAAAGTTGAGTGATGAGGTCTTAGTGGTGATAAGTCCCAAAGACCGAGTTGAGTCTTTCTCTCGACTTTTCAAGAGGAATGTGAAGGTTGTGATCGATAACGGAACTGTTCACAGTCCACTCGTGGGTACATTAGCAGGATTTGAGAGGGCATCAGGAGAATATTCGCTACTGCTCCCGTGCGACACTCCCTTCCTCTCTGAAAGAGCTCTTTCCCTACTCTTCGATGTCTGCAACGGCTTTGATTTGACCATTCCCAGGTGGCCGAACGGCTACATCGAACCCCTTCAAGCAGTCTATCATACAAGACCCGCTGCCCGTGCGGCCAAGACTGCTCTTTCGAAGGGCGGGAGAGACATGCGTTCCATGATCTCTCTTCTGAGAAGGGTTCGATACTTGTCCACGATCGTCTTGGAAGAACTCGACCCTCGTCTGAACACGTTCTTCAATGTCAATACGAGGTCGGATTTGAGGAAGGCGGAGCGAATGCTTTCAAAAGCTTAAGTCGC
>CAZBDB010000128.1:0-4216 GCA_964490655.1 uncultured Candidatus Bathyarchaeia archaeon
GCTGTGGCTGTAAATGAGCATGATACGGACTTGTGGGAGGATATTCTCTCGACTATCGGAAGGCTGGTTCCGGTTAAGGGTGATTACCGCCACAACGCAAAGTATGGATGGAGCTCTCGAGAGCAGAATGCACATGCACACATCCTGGACTGCATGATCAAGCCTGACGTTAACATACCGCTTCAAGGTGGTAGAATGCAGCTAGGCACATGGCAGTCTATCCTATTCATCGAGCTGGACGGCCCGAGATCGAGATCGATACGCGTTCAGGTCATGGGTGAATAGGGGTCTTCAGAATATGAGATGATCGTCTCGAGATGTCTACCTAACGGGATCTAAGCCGTCTTCGGTGTCAGCCAGTCGATGAGCTCTCTAGGGTTCTGAGAGTGTATCTTGACTTCTATTGGGCCTAGTGGGGACTCTCTTTCGGCTTGGGAGAAGGAGATGTGCCCGGCAAAAGCGACTTGTTTGTTGAGGTAGAAGGTTATAGTCTTCCCTTCTAGACCTTTGAACATGATTCTTCTCGCCGCGTTGAGTATGAGCTCACGCCTCAACAGATCGCGAAACTTCTCAAGTGTGTCCATTCCCTTGGACCTTCCGACTAGAAATTCTCTATCGCCTTCTTCCCTAGCTTCTAATCTGAGATCTCCGAACACTCTGTTGATCGAGATCATGACCTTCTCAGGGTCCTCAGTAGGTTTGACCTCAGCCTTGACCTCGATTATGACATCGCTCGTCTTCAATCACCCTCTGCAGAATCTTCTTCAGACCGTCTTGCAGATGCTCTTTCGTCCCCTCATTCACCACCAAGTAATCTGCCGTCGCAATCACCTCGCCCAGGCCGACGCTGAGCTCCCTCCCATCACGAGCTGTGAATGTCTCCCAGTCCGATGGGTCGTCGCTTCTACTCCTGCGTAGAAGCCTCTTGAACCTTGTCTTCGGAGAGGCGTGGACTGCGATCAGAAAGAAACCCTTGAACGCCTTCTTGAATTCATCCCGCTCTTCAAGGCTCCTTACCCCATCCACCGCAACTATCTCTGAGTTTGCTCCTTTGATCTTCGGGATGCACCTCTTGGCTAAGACTGCGGGCCCTTCCTCTTTCCTAATCTGGAGCATAACTTTGCCTAGGTTCACAGGAGTGGGCTCCAAGTTCCTCCTCTTGGCCTCCTGCCTCACCTCGTCTCCCATGACGATGATAGGGTAGCCTTTCTCCCTGAATATCTGCTCAGCCGTGGCCTTGCCAGAACCCGGCATCCCAGCTACGCCGATGACGATCTTTCTATGCACGGCGGCTCACTCGGCAACAATTTCTGAGAAGATGCAAGCACAGCTAAATGCCTTCTGTTCTCATTTAAATCTTGATGGCTCAGAAAAGACGGTTTGCTGCAGAGAGGGAGACCCGAATCTCAACTTCCGCTTGAGGAACTCTTAGCCAGTCTCAATGTGCGATCGGCCAGTTCTGAGATTGGGCTTCCGTTGTATCCTATGACGAAGCTCTCAATGCGGTCCTTCAGGGGGGCAATCCACTTGTCAGGGAGCGCCTTAGCCCCGAGTATAACGCCTAGGATGGAGCCCACGGTGGCTCCGTTGCAGTCGGTGTCCAACCCTCCCATGACGCTTATCGATATGCTCTTCCCATAGTTTCCTCCCCCGTAGATCAGTCCCATAAGAACTACGGCGGCATTGTTGATCGTGTGCACCGGATGATATTGGCCATATTTATCCATCACCTTGACCCAGGTATCTTCCCATCTATTGTACTCTCTACTCCAATTGAGCGTATCTCTTACAGCTTCGGTCAGCCTACAGTTCTTTGGGATGGCTGAAAGCCCAGCGTCGACGATCTCATTGATGTCATCCGTTGTAAAGGCAGCACTTATCATCGCACTTACAAACATCTCGCCGTAGATACCATTCTTCACATGCGAAAGGCTTGCATCACGGAAGGCGAATTCAGCGGCGAGGTCAGGTCTACCCGGAGTTACGTAGCCCCACATGTCCGCCCTGATCTGGGCTCCTATCCATTCTCGGTAGGGATTCATAAATGTCGCGGATTCAGGCGGAAGGAGTCCATTCACAAGGTTTCGGTAAGCAACCCGTTCTGCTGTGTAGACTCGCCAATATGGGAGGAGGTAAAGCCAGGACTCGCCAACATTCATCGTCGTGAACTTGAGGCCGTACGTTTCGAGTATGTGGAGGCCCATGATAGTATAGTCGGTATCATCGTCTCGGGCCATGCCGTCTATCTGCCCCAACAGCACACCCCTACCAGTTTTCTTCGTGGATCTCTCAATCGAGGAGAGACGCTCAACCAGCCATTTGGGAGCATCGTCTGAGAACCTAGGAATGGGCGGAAAGTAGTCCTCCAGAGGGTAGGCGTTCGCTATGTTCAGCCACTTCTCGATCTGTTCTTTCCTTAGTCCTTCAACCGGCTTCCCGAGGAGGCATCCTGCACAACGGCCAAGCCATCCCCCATGAATCTTGTCGTAAAGCTCATCGTCCGAGAGTTCGACTTTCATTCTTTGGAGCTCTTTCCGTCGTTCAGCCTTTATCCCCTCCAAGTCTGAAGGCTCATTGTAGTGGAAGTCGGGCTTCAAGTGGCATCCTTCTAATTCCTTCCAGAAGCCTTCGAGTTCCGTGATATTCTTCCGGTCTGACTTGGAAAGTCTTCTCTCGACTTCCGCAACGTCATAGCCTTCTTCCCTTCTCTGAACTATCTCATCATCTAAGAGTCGTGTGAGCGCTTCGAGACCGACCAACATCTTCACCTTCCGAGGGCAACCAATCTGGGTAGCAGTATTTTTATGATCGTTACCGGTTATTAGGTTTTAGAGGATAAATCGCCTTGGAGATGATACGGAGTTTTATAGCCTTCGATGTAGGTGACGAGCAGGTTCTTAGGAAGATCGCTGGGGCGCAAGATATGCTCCGCAGGACAGGTGCAAGCCTGAAGATGGTGGATCCCAACAACATTCATATGACGATGAAGTTTCTTGGGAATGTTCCCGTAACCATGGTTGACGGCATACATGAGGAGATGAAGAAAATAGCCTTTGAGCCTTTCAAGATCGAGATAAAAGGTTTGGGCGCATTCCCCAACATGCGACGTATAAGTGTTATTTGGGCGGGAATCCGGGAAGGTGCAAGAGAGCTGAGAGAGATTGGCAGTCAGCTGGAGTTCAATCTGCAAGCATTAGGTTTCAAACCCGATCGGAAGGGGTTCAGCCCTCATCTTACCATTGCTAGGGTCAGGAGAGGAAGGAACAAAGACAACCTTATCAAGTGCATTGAGGAGTTGGCAGACCAAGAGTTTGGCGTGATAGAGGCCAAATGCCTGAAGCTGAAGAAAAGTGTTCTAACACCTAAGGGGCCGATATACTCGCTTTTGCGAGAGGTCTGTCGCTAATCTGCTACTGAATCCGAGGACAATGCGTGGATTCTGAAAAAGCGTGACCGGGCGCTCGGTGAGAATAGGATGAGATCGAAAGACAGCACGGGGAAAGTCAGAGAGATATGTGATGGAGTTCTGAGACGGACGGTGCCAACCGAAGAGGAGAGGGAGGAGACCGTCAGTTTCTCACGGGAGATAGTGAAGAGACTGGGCGAAGAACTGCGGAGATCAGGCATTGGGGCCGAGGTTCAGATCCAAGGATCGATGGCCAAGGATACCTGGCTCGCGGGCGACAAGGACATAGACCTTTTCATACTGCTGCCGCAGGCTTATGAAAAAGATGTCTTTCCAACGGTCTTAGAGGCCGTCAAGAGAGTTGCTGGGAAGGAGTGGCTAGAGGCGTACGCTGAACATCCTTACATAGAAGCTAAGATAGATGGTTACACGATTGATTTCGTCCCATCTTTCAAGATCGAGAAGGCTGAAGAAGCAAAGTCCTCCGTGGACAGAACGCCGCTCCATACACAATACGTAAATGGACACTTGAACCAGGAGATCAAGAATGAAGTTAGACTTCTGAAACGTTTCATGCATGGAACTGGCACTTACGGAGCGGAGATAAAGGTCGGAGGCTTCAGCGGATATCTCTGCGAGATCCTCATCCTCTATTACGGCTCGTTCTACAAGACTTTGGAGTCGGCCTCACGATGGCGGAAGCGGCAAGTCATCGATATCGAGAGGTACTACAAAGGCTTGGAAGAAGAAGCCAGAAAGATCTTCCAAGACAACTTGATTGTCGTCGATCCGGTGGATAAAGGTAGAAAC
>CAZBDB010000129.1:0-4214 GCA_964490655.1 uncultured Candidatus Bathyarchaeia archaeon
CCTCGAAGATGCTTGACTAATAGATGACCGAATCTCTTCGAGTTCCAGCCAGGCGTCGTAGCAGGAGGTCTTGCAGCTATTACGTTTCCGTTGATCTCAACCTCTGGTCCCCATGAGAAGTTAGTGCCGAAGAGCCCTGCGTTGTGAAGGGCGTGTCGAGCTCTGCCGATCGCGGAGACTATCTTGCCCTGCTCATTGAATCTTTTGAACAGAGCTTGGAGAGATTCATCGTTGCTGAGATATCGCAATGCACCGTGTCCTCCTACTGCAACTATGCCATCATACTCTGAGGGATCAACCTCTTCTACAGTCATTGCTGATTCTACTTCAGTCCCACGCATTCCGCGGCATTTCCCCGAAATGGTGCTGGCAACAACAACCTCAATCCCCTCGCCCTCAAGTATCTCCTTAGGATGGAGAAGTTCATAATCATTGAAACCTTCAGGAGCAACAATGAACACCACCCTCTTTTCTGGCAAAGCCTACTCACCATCACCTGACTCTGTTTCGATCAAACAATAGCAGAGCAGTGTGTAATATATCATCGAACCTCATACTTCAAATATGACCCTATAGCTTTCGTATAAAGCAATCTACTGCTGCAATACTTGGTGTAGAGGTTGCAGGGATGGCGATCTCTGAAGGAAGCCGTGCACTCCTAAGACTTTTGAGAGGAGAACGAGTTTATAAACCTCCTTTCTGGGAAGTCTGGTTCGCTATGGACGAGTTCTTCCGCAGACACTACGGTGAATATCAAGAAATCGAGAGTAGAATCAGAATGGCCTATGATCTAGGGATGGCCGCTGTCAACCTGGGAAGCGTCGACACAAACGCAAGTTTCAGAAAGGATGAAGTGGTCAGCGACGGTTCAAGCCGGTACGCCGGAGGATTCCTCGTGAGCCTTAAACAATTGGAAGAACGCAAACTACCTGACTGGAGCAAGACTGTTCAGCAGTGGAAGCGCGACCAGCGGCTGATCAAAGAGGCAGGACTGATCTCTTGGGCTACACTTCCTTGGTGCTTCCACACGGTTGCCACCTCGATGGGGCTCAGCAACTTCGCTGTGAAACTATATAAAGACTTTGAATTCATCGATGCAGCCTTTGAATGGGTTGAAGAAAGAAGCCGCAAGGCGATAGATGAAGTCATTAGAGAAGTGAGACCCGACTTCGTGCTCTTTGATGGTGACTGTGCTTATAAGAGTGGCCTGATGATCAGCCCGAGATTGTTCAATCGTCTGGTCTTCGAGAAGACCGAGGAGACAGTCTCACGGTTGAAGCGGCTTAGTATTCCGTACACTTTTCACACCGATGGGAAACTTGATGATGTGATTCCGCTCCTCGTGGCGCTCGGCTTCTCGGCAGTTCACGGCTGTGAGAAAGCTGCCAACGACTTGAATCACTTGGTCCACAAGTTCGGAGATGACATCGTCTTAGCGGGCAATATGGATGTTGTCTTTCTATCCAAGGCAAGTCCTGAGGAGGTGCGGCGAGAAACCCACGAGATGCTCAAGATAGGAAGCTCCAAGGGAAAGTTTGTTGCCGCCTGTAACACCAGCCCCCTCGATTACATACCCGAAGAGAACTATATCGCAATGATTGAAACCATTAGATCCTTCCATCGATCTAGTTGTCGCCAAAGAGAGGAAGCTTATCATAAGCATACGTGTGACTCTTGATACCAAATGATCCCACGTGGCTAGTGAGTGACTCCGCCTCACGTTTATAAAGAAATTGCGGATTTAGATATATCCACGGCATGATAAAGAATGAACGTTTCCGAGTGTGGCCATAGAGGCTATAGTCTAAGATGAATATCATAATCGACATACTTACCCCCAAGCAGTGCATGTTTCTATCTAGGCTAATCGAACATTTAGAGAGAAGAGACCATCAAGTATCAAAGACAACACGGAAATACCGCGAGGTCAATCAGCTATTAAGACTCAAGGGAATAGAAGCGACGACTGTGGGAAGGCACGGCGGCGGCACACTTGCTGGCAAACTTCGAGCCAACGCCCAGAGAATACTAGAGTTGACCCGCATGATCGATGAATTGAAGCCCGATATAGCCGTATCTTTCTCGTCGCCGGAGATGGCCCGCGTCGCCTTCGGTCTAGGCATCCCTCACATCTGCATCAGCGACTCCCCACACGCCGAGGCTGTCTCAAGGCTGACAATTCCTCTGTCCAAGATCCTGTTCACTCCCAAAGTCATCCCCAAGAGAACCTGGGTGAAATATGGAATCTCGCCCGAAAACATCCTTCAATACAATGCCCTTGATCCCTGGGCATGGCTGAAGGATTTCAAGCCCGACAAGAGTGTTCTTAAGCAGCTGAACCTAGAAACATCGAAGCCCCTACTAACATTTAGAACGGAAGAGTCTTTCGCAGCCTACCTGTTAGGAAGAACGAAGAGGATATCCATCATCCCAGTGGTCGAAAAGCTCATAAAAAGGCAGGAGGACTATCAAATCGTCATTGTGCCTCGATACAAAGAGCAGATAAGATCACTGAAGAAGACCTTCAAAGAGAAAGTAACCGTCTGCGAATCTACAATCGACGGCGCGAGCTTACTCTACTACACGACAATCTTCATAGGCGGCGGCGGAACGATGAGCGTCGAAGCCGCCCTACTCGGAGTTCCAACCTTATCATGCTATCCCGGGGACCCCTACCTGATCGAGAAATATCTTGTGAAAGCGGGTTTGATAGTCCGAGAGAACCAGCCTGAGAAAATAATCAAAAGGATTCTAAACATGTTAAGGAAGATAGATCACGTTAAGACAAGATGTGCCGAGAGGGCCGAGAGGCTGGTGGAGGGTTTTGAGGACCCCATAAGCTTCATTACTGAAAGGATCGAAAGACTGAATGAAATGTGAGAAATAATGGAGAAAACCAAGACAATCCATAAAGATGATCTAGTCAATCCACGAAAGCGGAGAAGCATCACTGTCAGCATTTTGGGATGCGACAGAACGGGCTTGACGATTGCCTGCCTGCTCGCCGATTCAGGGTTTCAAGTATTCTGCATTGATTCCGACCAATTCGTCATTGACCGCGTAAGAAAGGGCAAAGTCCCTTTTGAAGAGCCGGATCTTGGATCACTATTGAGAAGAACTGTAGACAAGGGGCGCCTGTCAGCCACGACTGACATCAAAGAGCCAGTATCAAATAGCAACATCATACTCCTGTTTATTTCCCCAATGATCGATGAAGGAGGAAGGTCTGACTACTCAAACATCGAGAAAGTCTCCATGGATCTTGGTCTGAACCTACTTCCCGGGACACTTGTTATATCAAACAGCAATCTGGCGCCTGGCATGACGGAGACGCTGATCAAAGAGACGCTGGAAACGGCTTCCGGATTAAGAGCTGGCGATGATTTTGGCCTAGCACACTGTCTGATCCGGGTCGTTCCAGGCAAAGGAATACAAGACGTGGTCAGAAACCCTAAGGTCTTTGGAGCAGTTGACCAAAAGAGTCTGGAACTTACAAGGGCATTCTTAAGCACGATCACAAAAGGCGAGCTGATCGAGCTAAGCGATACCAAGACTGCTGAGGCTGTCAGGCTGTTCGAGAGCGTCTATCATGAAGTGAATACAGCCCTAGCCAATCAACTCGCGAGGTTCTGTGAAAAAGCTGGAATAGACTTCATGGAGGCAAGGGAAGCCGCAAACATACAGCCTCACTGTCAGCTTTCTCTTCCAGGGGTTGTAGGCAAACAGGACTCAGAAAATTCCTACCTCCTCATTGAGGAGGCCGAGGATCTCAAAATCAAACTCCGCACGGTCAAGCTCGCCAAGAAAATAAACGAGGACATCATGAAGCAGGTCTTTTATCTGGTCAGAGACGCCATCCGCTCATGCGGTAGACCCGCCAGACGCGCCAGGGTCTTGGTGCTGGGCGCCTCCAGTCAACCTAATCTGAAGGAGATCAACGGCTCATTTGTCAAGGACTTGGTCAGATTCCTCCGCAGTAAGGGGTTGATCGTGAAGGTTTACGACCCTCTCTTCTCTCACAGGGAGCTGATTGAGTTGGGCTACCCTGTCGAGAAGACTTTGACGAAGTCGGTGAAGGGGATGGACTGCCTACTAGTAGCCGTCGGACACGACAGGTTCAAACGTCTAAACCTGCGCAGGACAAAGCTCCTCATGAGGAATCCTCCCTCGATAGTGGATATGAGCCACATCATCGATCCTGTTGAAGTTGAGAA
>CAZBDB010000130.1:0-2368 GCA_964490655.1 uncultured Candidatus Bathyarchaeia archaeon
GCGTCCTGCTCCATCTCATCAATCAGCGGTATCCCTGTGGTCCTTGCTGCTCGTTCACTCAAAGAGACAATGTCGCTCCTATCTAAGAGGCCCAGCTTCCATTTCCTCGCACCAGCCATCAACTGTCTCAACCCGACGCCCAATCTCTCACTAAGATAAGTATGCAACGCCACCGCTTCCCAAGGAATATCCTCAAACCTCTCCCCAAACTCACTTTCGAGTACGGGCGCCATTATGAAGAATTTATCCGGTGTCGTCCCATACTTGTCCGCAAAGGCCCTGGGCAACCGACCTTCCTTCGACAACTCATTGAAATAGGACGCTTTCATAACAGCTGTCAATGGAGCTCTAGCCATTAGAATAGCCTTGATGTAAGAACCCTGACCGAAGTTGCTCATAGCGAATGATTTGAACATCTGGGTCTCATTTATGAACCCACCTGCCATCACCAAGTCGGGCACAAACCTTCCCTTCTTTCTAAGAATCTCCGCACACTTCAGAACTTGAGCCTCCAAATAGACCGTCGGAGTGCTCATCTCATCCATCATAGGAACAGGGCTCATACCAGTTCCTCCCCCCGCACCATCGAAAGTCACAGCTTCAATCTTAGCCTCAGAAGCCAACTTCATCGTGAAAGCCACAGCCGACGGCCTGTAAGCACCAGTCTTCAAGATCACATGTCTCGCCCCTTGCTCCCGAAGCCAGTCAATATCCTCAAGAAACCCTCTTTCAGCAGGCATACCGACCCTGCTGTGCCTCTCGAACGAATCGAAAACCCCATCCTTGAAAGCCTCTTGAGCAGTTGGATCTTCAGGGTCTGGCAATAGAAAGTACCCACGTTTCTTGAGCGTGATCGCCTTTTCCAAGTCTCTTATTCTGACCTCTCCCCCTATTGCCTTTGCGCCCTGACCCCACTTTCTCTCGATTACATTGACCTCAAGCTTAGAAATAGCGTAGACATCAACACCCAACCTTTGATCTTCAACGTTCGTCTGAACAGCTATGTCACCGTGTTTCCCGTCCCAAAACTTTCTGAAGGTTTCGACCCTACGTTTGAGCTCCTTCGAGTAGGTAACTTTTCCTCCCTGCAATCTGGCCTCTAGATCCATCCCGCAGACATTTTCACCTATCGTTATGATGACGCCTGAAAGGGCTGCACCGATAGCTAGGCCATCCCAATTGACCCTAGCCACCTCAGTAGATCCGAAAGCTCCCGTAAGTATGGGCAGTTTAAGAGGAATTCCTGCAACTTCACTCGTTATATCCACATTCTGAAAGAAAGCTATGTCCGAATCCGCCTCGACACCTTCAGCACCCAACAACGCAGATAGAATGTTGAAGTGAGACCAATCTAGACCGAAGTCCTTCAAGGCTGCAGCAGTGCTGAATCCGTACTGTCTCGGCTCAGGGTATAATGCTTCTCTTCCTCTGAAGGCTGATAAGGAAATCTCGCAGAGCACTGGGCAGTCCCTGATACACATCGGGCACATGCCGCTTGTACAGCTTACATCTCTCACCCGAGTGTTCGTTCCAGTTGTAGTCTTGCTGTTCAGATAGGACGAATTCCAGAAGACTCTCTCAGGCATATTGAATCACAACACTGACCAAATTCCGTATTCTTCACTGTGGTTTCCCTTTTAAACCTTATGGCGGCCTCCACTGCTTCATGCACATCCACAAGAAGCGCCTCAGATCGCAGTGGAAGTATGCGAAACCTTCGGGATTGAGCGGATTGATGCTATAGCTGCCAGCTTCTATGACGGCGTGGCCACAACTGCCCGGATCAGGTACATCATTACATACTTACCCCATGCCTATCAGACTTTCTTAGTGCTCTTCATGAAGAGAGTTTCCGAAGTCTCTTTCACAAGCGATATACTTTCGACTTCATACTTTAGTTATGGAAGCCAAGGATGTACCTCAGCTACAGTGGACCCATAGGATTATCCGTTAATGGTCTCGCAGCTTTTCTGAGCGGAGCGGCTTCATACTTCATACCCATCAGCCCAACTGGCGTGATCGCTGACCCAGCCTTTCTCAACGAACTCGATTCCATGGACAGACTTTACGTCTTCTTAGAAGCTTATGGTTCCTTCAGCCTGAACGTCAAGCATTTCCAATTGCTGGACGAGAACGTTCAAGAAGCTCTGAAAGTCTTCATAGACGAGGGCTTGGTGGAACTCTTGGACTTAAGTCGAGAAGGAACCGAACTGTTTGAGATGCTAAAATCTCGCTTGAGCGACGAGGAAGCTTTGAGCTTAGCTCAAGCCCTAGACTCCAACGCTAATATGGTTGTTGTTGAAAGCCAAGAAGCCAAGACGACAGCTGTGGAGCTAGGCATAAGGCCACTCACTTATGAGGATTTCCT
>CAZBDB010000130.1:2468-4211 GCA_964490655.1 uncultured Candidatus Bathyarchaeia archaeon
TCAGCTTGGGGAGGGAAAAGCTCTTCCCAGAGTCATTCGGCATCGCCAGAACCATTTCATACCACTAGAGTAGTTGACCCCAACGAAGAGACCTTGCACACCGTGATTTCTGATATCTGGCACATGTTCGAAGCATCAAAGAAGGAGCCAAAAAAGACTAAACTCGTTCATGAAGTGAAGTTGAAAGCTGAATCATTACGAAGGAAGAAGAGAAGAAGGGCTACCCTTTTATCGGTTATGAGAGCCGGGTCAACTCTTATGCTGTTCCTATCATTCGGCCTGTTGCAGTTCGACTTCTCCCTCTACCTGTTCTCCGTAATCATAGGATGCCTCGTACTAGGTCTGTCCACGTTCTTGGAGCGAGGAACGTGAAAGTCAGCTTTCTTCTATGTGCCTATAACGAAGAGCAGACCATAGAAGAAACGTTGAGGAGCATCCTAAGCCAAACAGTCAAGCCGGACGAAGTGATTGTGGTCAACGATGGGTCCACGGATCGTACGGCTGAAATTCTCAGAAGATTCGAGAACGAATGTGTTGTTGTGCACCTTCAAGAAAACACTGGAAACAAGGCTAGAGCGCAGATGATCGGGTTGAGATATGTGACAGGGGACCTCGTAGCCTTCACAGATGCAGACACAAGGCTAGACCCGAAATTCCTCGAAAATGTCCTGCCCTATTTTCTGGATCCGCTGGTTGGGGGAGTGTCGGGCCAGGTGCTGTCCGAGAAGAAGAACTGGCTAACGTCGGTTAGGCAGATGCAATACATGATTGGTCAGAGCCTCTACAAGAGGGGAATGCATGAATTGGACTGCATCATGGTGATACCTGGAGCCGCCGGGATTGTTAGAAGAGAGCTCTTCTCTGCGTCCTTTGACACAGTTACCGAGGATATGGATATGACCTTGAGAATCAACGAGCTCGGGCACAAAATCGTCTACGCCCCCGACGCCAAAGCTTACACTAACGATCCATCCGATTTGGGATCATATGTTAGACAGATAACAAGATGGTATGCCGGTTACTTTCAAAACATCAAGAAACACTTCGGATTTGCTCCTTTGAGGATAAGGGCCCAGATGATCATACCCTTTGTAGAAATCTTCCTGACTCTTTCTGGATGGCTTATGCTCCTCGTTACATTGCTACTCTCAATGAACCCGATCTTTCTATCAGTTCTGATCTTCGACATAGTCGCCATAGAATCCTTCGTCATATACGGAGCCATAAGGCTTTCCAGAAAGGATCTGCTTGCGCAGCTCCCCACATATTTCTTCGTCAGGACGATCGACACCTATGTATGGCTTAAGTGTCTGATCAAAGAGCTGGTCTTCGGAAAGCGAGAATTTAGGTGGCTGAGGGCAGACAGAGCTTAACTCGCACTTTTGGCAATATCTGCTTTCGTTCTTTCCTGATTGTTCGCAGATTGATGAAAAGGAAAAGAGATATTACATGCTGTGCCGTTAGAACTGGCAGATGCCCAAGAATCACTAAGCATCACATTGAAAGACATGAGGTGAACACATTGAGTGAAAGATGGATCCAAACTTGCGAGAGGCTGCTCGAGCGGATGAAAAAGTTTTCCGCTAAGGAAGACAAGGACCGCCTTGATCTTGTTCAGTCAATCAGGTTCTCACTCTATGCTTTGCATCAAAGTCTGCTCGGCTGGATGAACTGGGTCAACAACCCCAACATCATGTCGGCTTTCAAAAAGGAGGAACTCGACAAAATGAACAGAAGGATCAC
>CAZBDB010000131.1:0-4210 GCA_964490655.1 uncultured Candidatus Bathyarchaeia archaeon
CATTTTGGCGCCGGGGGTGGGATTTGAACCCACGCGGCCCAGATGGGCCACAGGCTGTTTGCATCCTATAGGAACTCCAGGCTTAAGCTGCTCCTCAGAGGGATCTGCTCCCTACCTGATTCCCCGCCTCTAGGCTCTAGGAGACCCCGGCTTCCGTATCGCTGTGCATATGTCTTATTCTTGATGTATATAATGTTTACAAAGATAGCCATAATGTCGCATTAAAGATTTCAGATGCCCGTTCATCGGCTTGAACTCCAGAGTTTGGGGTACGTCCCCCTGGGCATCAGAACCCTTGTGTTCTTCGCAACGATCCCGTGGCTCATCTTCATTATCTCCTCCGTTCTCGCTACAGCCTGGGCAAAAGACACGATCTCCCCCTTCAATGTCATTACGGCAACGTTGGCCTTCGGCTCTATCCCACTCTCAATGTAAGTCACCCCCGGGGCGGTTAGGTAAGCCCCGTGACAGACAGCCTCCACAGCCGAGTCGCGGATGTAAATCTTCGGAAGAAGGTCGACCGCCCTCTCCATCGGCAGTATAAACCTTCTCAGATAATTCTCATCCTCTGTCTCCTTCCAGAGACTGTACCAGTACAGAACGTCGTGCAGCTTAACATGATCCTTCTCTTCGACGAAAGGGCCAGCTCTGGTCCTCCTCAGTTCATGCATGTGAGCCCCACATCCCAAGACCTCTCCGACATCATGGATCAACTTGCGAATGTAGGTTCCAGCCTCACATCCAACCCTAAGCAAGACGTTTCTCCCTTGAGCTTCCAGAAAATCGAGATAATAGATCCTCCTCACCCTTACCCTTCTTTTGACTGCCGCACGCACCGGCGGCCTCTGGTAGATGCTTCCCTGAAACTCCTCTAGTACGCTCTTGATACGCTCCTCTGGGAGATCAGCGTGAACCTTCATCACACTGACATATTCCTTCCCAGCCGCCAGCAGCGCTTGGGCTACCTTAGTGGCGTCTCTCAAAGCCACTGGCAGAACACCGGTCACCTTGGGATTTCTCTGGCTTCTAGGCCTCTAGAGTCCCACCGTGACCGGCATGATCAATATTCAGGATACGCTTAAGCCACGCGGTGACCTCATGGCTCGAAGGCCCAGCCGGCTTATCTAGGTTAACCACTCCGAACCGTATGTGCTCCTGTATCGGCCTCTCTTCCGGTTTATGCCCAAACCGTGGATCCGTTTCGTCCTCAGCCTTGATCACTAGTTCCCGCTTTATCTGCCAAGGGGCGACTATCTCTTTCATCTCTACTCCTCTAGAAGAAAAGGATCGAGCTAAGTTAAAATGATGCCTACTCTTCTTCGGCCTTCTGTTCTTCTATCTTGCCGGCCTTAGACAAAGCCTCGGCTACGTCCTCGTCGCTTGCTCCCCTTCTAATCTTGATCATCTCCTCAGTCGGTGTAATGTGATTAACATTGACACGCCGTCGCTTCACCCCGGTGATGCTCTTCGGACCCGTTATGAGAACGAAATTCTTGTCGATTATTTCAACGAGCACACATCTCTTCCCTGCCTCTCGACCTGAAGCCTTCACGCAGATTCTGCCGACCTCGATTGCGGGCAAGAACAATCCTCCTAGCATTTCCGTGAAAGATTGGTTTTTTTTGATACTTATACTTATCTCTGAAGGTACGAATAGACCAACAGAAATTTTGACTCACTCATTCGCATTCGTGCCTCTAGACTATAAATATCCTATAGGTTTCTCATTGATCCTTTCTCTTTCCTAGCACAAGGTTATCAATGACCATACACAATGTCTGGGAAGTCTCTTCCTTCTCAAGCAAGTTCACATCCAAAATCAGATCGAAGGGGGCAAGATCCTCCCCGAGATCGAATCCGTACAGTCTCTTGTAGATCTCTTTCGTTCTACTCTCCTTCTCTCTTAGGTATCTCAAGGCCTCCTCAAAGGTCAGCCTATCCCTCTTCGCGATCCTCTTGGTTCTAACTTCTTCTGATGCTTCCAACCAGATCTTGAATCCTCCTTTGAGAAGCCAAGGCATCGTGCGGCTGTCAAGGACGACGTTTCCCTCCTCAGCCCACTCCAGAAGCTTCATATCGACCTTCTTGTCGAACTCAGGGCTCTCCGTTCTTCGCCTGAGGAACTCTATTCCTTCTTGGCTCTCCCACCAGCCTTGTTTACCTGTATCGTAGCCCATCTCCGACGCTAGAGCTTTCAACGCGTCCCCTCCGGAGCTGTATCCAAGCCCGTATCTCTCGGCCAACCTCTTGGCAGCCGTACTTTTGCCGGAGCCTGCCATTCCGCAGATGCATACCACAATCTTTCTATCACAAGTCTGGCAGAGCTCTTTCTTGGAGGACAAGGGGGCCTATCAGCCTACTTGGTTCTCGAAGTCTCCATTCCCATCCCCATGCCCATCGCCGTGCCGAAGATCCTCGATAGCAACGTGCTCATGAAGAAGGAGCAGATAATATACCAGTACATAAAGGGGATCTCAATCAGCTCTCCGATATAGATTCCGGGCAATCGTGCCACAGGGGTGGCTTGGAAGAATCCTATCAGAACCTGCCACATAATGATCAACGGGACGAACGTGATCAAGCTGGTCTTCATCTGCCGGGAGGTCATCTTCGACTGCATCTGTAGGATCCTAGGCTCTTGCTTCTTAACCTTCGCCAAGAGTTTCTTATCACCTGTCTTTCTGGCTAGGTTCCTGTCAGTGTTCCACCTCTTGATCTCGCTCTGCCACGCCATCGTCTGCTCTCTGTCGGTGAATTTCTTGTTCAGAAGAGTTGTCGCCAACGAAATTATCAAAGCCAGCCCTATTGTGAACAATGTTGAAGAAGGCGAGTTAAGCAACCATTCAGGAAACATACCATCTCATCCTCCTAACAGACGTTGCATCCCAGGATACATTTCAGTGACGCGCTCCTTAATCAACTCCTGATAATATTGATAGATTATCCCAACGGTTAATAGTATGCCAGTCCCTGTCCCGAAGGCTCCCATGAAATCCGCCACCGCAGCGAGGAATCCCACAGTCAGGCCCCCAAGCACCGTGACCACGGGTATGTACCGCCTCAGAAGAAGCTCAATAGGCCTTTCCGACCTTCTGAACCCGGGAATCTGCATTCCCGAGCTGACGAGCTGCCCAGCAACAGTTCTAGGGTCCAATCCACCCACCTCCAACCAAGTGAACGAGAATACGACACAAAACACAATAAGAATCCCCGCGTAAACAAGAGATCTAAAGAGGGAATCTGTGCTAGCTGTAACATCTGCGAACCCTCTTGGAGCGATCATGTAGTAGGCCAATCCTCCAACCGGCTCAGACCTTCCCTCGGTAGCGTTGAACTGCCCCAAGAGATTGAGCCAAACGTTCGAGTTGCTCTTATTGAAGTTGCTCCATAATAGTTGAGATATGAAGAAGACATTACCGAAGAGCGCAGAGGCGAAGATCACTGGCAAGTTAGACACATAGAGCAGCTTGATCGGATACCTTCCCCTAAACCCTCGATAACGTGCATGAGCCAAAGGAAGCTCAACTCTGACACCTTCAGAATAGATTACGAAGAGGAAGACGCCAAAGGTTGCGATCAAGCCAAGAATAGACGGATAGTTCTTCGGGCTGACTATGATGTTGTCTAGAGAGTTCCCGGTTGCCAGGGCACCTATCAGCGCGGCGAGTACTCCGTAAACTCTTGACGGTTCGCTGCCAGGAGCAGGTACCATAGCTAAGCAGTCCCACATTATGTTCTGAGCGACCCCGGCCATGATGAAAAGGCTTATCCCACTTCCGATCCCCCAACCTTTCTGAACCAACTCATCCAAGAGCATGAGGATTATTCCAGCTGATAAGAGCTGTATAAAGATCACTACTGATTGGGTGGCATCCAAGCTGCCAAAAAGCCCACCGACTAGATAAGCCGAAGCTTGAGCGCCAGTCATAACTATAGATAAGACCTTGCTTGCTCCTGTGAATAGTGCTCTATCATCTGGGTTTGAGAAGTCGCACTCGATGAAGCCTGAACCAGAGAGCAGCTGCAGGATCAATCCTGCTGTGACAATGGGCCCGATTCCCAGCTCCATCAGGGTGCCTCTGCTCGAGGCGAATATCACACGATAGTAGTAAAGGGCGTCTTGAGCCCCTGCTCTTGCCAGACCGTAGAGTGGAACCTCACCCATAACGAAGAAGACAACGAGGACGGCGGCGGTCCAGAACAACTTCTC
>CAZBDB010000132.1:0-4206 GCA_964490655.1 uncultured Candidatus Bathyarchaeia archaeon
CTGAGGGAGCTGAATATTGCACGAATTGTGGAGAACCCGTCAAAGCCGTGCGTGGCGCTCAATTGGCAGGTTGGGGTGAAAGATTCGTTGCTTGGCTTATAGACATGGTAATTCTGGGAGTCATATTTGGTCCTTGGGTGCCGTTGCCAGGCTACATGTGGGGGCCTGAGTTCCTGAGTTGGATCCCCTTTGTCGACTTCGGAACAAGGAACGTTATCCACTTCGTCTATTGGTTGTTTATGGAGGGAGTCTACGGACAGTCGATAGGGAAGATGGTTATGAAGATAAGGGTGACGCAGCTGAACGGCCAGCCTACAGATGTTGTGCATGCCGCCATAGAGAGCCTCGGGAAGGCTTTCCTGTTGCCCATAGACTGTATCGTGGGATGGGTGCTCTACCCAGCCAAGAACCAGAGGCTCTTCAATTACATTTCGGAAACGATAGTGGTGAGAGGTCGTCGTCCTTAAGAGGCGCTTACATGTACAAGCTCTTCTCTGTTCTCCGTTGAGCTCATTCTGAACGTCTTTTCTTTTCAGCTCATTCATCGGCGCGTGGCTTGGTCGTCAAGGCATTAGCGACCGTGAAGAAAGTGGCTGGCACAAGCGCAAATGTGCCTTGGAAAAGATACATTATTGACAGTCCATAGTTCTCGCCTATGTACCCAGAGATGTATTGTCCGGGTGTTCGGGATAGGTCCGCCACCACATCAGTCATTGCGAAGACTGAGGCACGGTAATCGGCTGGGGCAAGTTCGGAAACGTATAATGTTGCAACCATAGAGATGCCGAAAATGAATTTGGAAGCTAATTGAGCTGCAAATAATACCCAGATGTTAGAAGATATGCCGAATGTGAGCAAAACGGCAGAACCCACGAAGAGTCCCAGGGCCATAACAGGCCACCTGCCAATTCTATCAGACAGTCTCGGGAAAAACAGCAATGATGGGATTTCAGGGATCACGACCAACCCCTTGATCAGACCTATCAGATCAAGAGATGCACCTACTTCTCTCAGGTATATATCGAGAAACCCTATGTGCAAGAATCCTACTCTAAGTCCAACTACTCCTGCTATTGCTTGGGATATCAGTAGAACGATAAGATTCCTTTGAAGGAGGTGTCTCCCAATTAGCCTAAGCTCTCCGGTGATCTTCACAGCATCACGTTTGCCTTTGCGTGAGGGTTCATAAATGAAAAATGTTGTAGTAGCGGCCAATGCGTAGAACGCACCGCCTATCGGGAAAAGTATGTCCAAGCTGAGTCTCATTGCCAAAATTCCCGCTACTGGTTGCAGCAAGATCCATGAGACGGATCCCCAGATCCTATACCGGCCTATTCTACTGCCTGCTTCCGCAGTTCCAATCGTCTCCATCAGAAGAGCCCTATATGTTGGGCCCATTATGAAAAGGTTCGACACAGAAATGAGGAGGTTCAGAACAAGGTAAGGTTCAAAGCCAGAAACAACAGGATACATAATGTAGAGAATTGACATGATAGCTAGAGCTGATGCAAGAAAGGGCTTGAGCCTACCGACTCTGTCTGGGAGCCAGCCTGATGGGACTCTGAGCAGTAGCATGCTGAACGTTGAGACGGCACCGATTATCCCTAGATCTAACAGGCTGAGACCTTTGGTCTTCAGGAAAAGCGCGTTATAGCTAGCGAAAGCCTGCCCAGCACAGATGAAGGATATGCAAAGTTGCATCGCTAGGTAAGATCTCTCCAGCTTAGATTTTGGGGGACGATTCTTGAACATGATGGGGAGACGAATACAAAGTTGATCTAATATAGCTTCTGCTGGGCATGCGCCAACTGTGAAGAGCCTGAGCAATTTCAACCGTTAAGAATATGGCTGACCGCATCGAAGTGAATCTAACGAGGTCTCAATCAGCAACCGAGGTGTGAGTCGATGACCCATGAGAATAGGCTGCTTATCCAGTTGTTGCAGGAACCCTTACTGCTCTACAGGATCATAGATGGCAAAATTGCAGATCCATCTGATAGACTCAAGTCGATTAGAGCCCTACCAACTGAATCATTAGAGATTCTAGCGGATGTTGTGTATGCTAGAAAGACAATGGATGGAATCTTGACTGTGAAGACGCCGGTGAAGGAGACCGCCGGCATAGGTCCAACGAATATCATAGATATCGCAGTTATCTCAAAGACTGAACACAAGAAGGCCGCGATCCTCTTGTTTGAGAAAGCTCTTTCCAAGTCCAAACTCATCAGAAAGGAAAGGCTGAGACACTTCGAGGAGGAAGTTCTACCATACTTGGAAAGACTCTATGAGAGAAACGTGATCTTGGCTGCTGCCTCAAGAGGTTCGTCTTTTGAAGAAGACAGATATGCAACACCTTTCTGTGACATGGATATCCTTCTCTTCATTGATCAACCAGAAAAGATTTCCACTATTCTGGAGGAACTCGACAAGATCCAAGATTGTGCAGAGATAACTTACCTTCCATTACACCAATTCAGCTATGGTAAAGGCAAAGCAGGTTTTTCTGGGACTACAAAAACGCTCAAGACCGGAAGGGGAAAGCTGAAGCTAGAGTTCGATCTCATCAGACTTGCAGACTGGTTAGAGTTTGTGAAGAAAACAAAATTCCGGGGATACGAAATACACACATTGACAACTAGCAAACCAGTTCTAGGTCAGGACTACCTGTCGACTATGAGAAACAAAATACAAGAAGCCTACGTTTAGCAGAGACTTTGTTATAGCGCGATCAGGATAACGTCTTCCTGCTATATGAGCAAGAAGATGCATATACCTCCATGTTAGAAACTTTCTTATTGTTACAAACAGTACGTGAAAGCCACCAGTGAAGACCACATGAAACGAAGATCCCGCATGGAGATCTACATCGCCATACTCGAAGCAGTCGCTAAGGGAAAACGCAAACCTACACACATCATGTACCGCGCCAACCTAACTTGGACACGGCTGAACAAGCACCTAGATCTCCTGATCAGTAAGGGACTCCTGAAAGAGGAGGAGAATGACGGTCATACAGTCTACTCTTTGACCCAAAGGGGAAAGAATGTTTTACGATACTACATGGAGATAAAAAGAGAACTGCTCTACACGAAGAAGGTCATACCGCCCAAAAGTCAAATGCTACTCGTGTATCGAAAGGCTATGGGCCTATGACCTAGAGCAAAGGGCATAGTGTCCGAACAGCATTCGTTCTGGAGTGATAATATAGCACTAACAACTGCTAGCGATTGGACGGCTCTTTCAGGACATCACTATGATAGAAGACGGTGGCTAGTGCGCCGTAGAGCACAACGTCTTCTCCCAACGGGGTGATTATAATCTCAGGCACGCGGTTTCGCGTGTGCTCTTGAACATGCTGTCTTATGGGATCGATCACCAATGCAGCATTGTTCAGGGTGATAGCGCCCCCGACCGTTATGAGCGATGGATCGTAGGCGTCAATCACGCAAGCGAACCCGATAGCGTTCAGAACTCCTATCTTTCCAACAATTTCCTCGGAAATCGGATCGCCCGCCTTGGCAGCATCGTACAGGGCCTTGACCGTATTCTCACCTTGGTCTCTCTCAATAGCCTCCAAGAGAGGGCAGCCCTGGAGTTCCTGTGGTTTCTTCTCTTCTAGAAGAAGTTTGACATAGTTGGGTATGCCCTTTCCTGAGCAATAGGCTTGCCAGTGACCCTTTTTTCCGCAGCCGCACGGAAGCGTTTCCTCCATATCTATTGTGAGATGGCCGATCTCAGCAGCGTTTCCATCCTTGCCTAGAAGGAGGTGACCGTCAACATATACACCTCCCCCTATCCCTGTACTGATCGTTATGTAGGCCAAGTTCTCGTGGCCCTTTCCAGCTCCGAAGAACTTCTCTCCCACAACAGCCGACGTACAGTCGTTCAGAAGATGTGTTGTTAAGCCGAGATCATGCGCCAAAGGTTCCGCCAAAGGAACAAAATCATACGGTATCTTTGCGGGTTTCACCAATGCGCCTTTCTTCAGGTCTAGGGGACCCGTTGATCCTATGCCTATCCCTTGGATCTCTTCCATTTCGGTTCGGATTGAACGGATCATTCTTACGATCTGCTCGCTTATTCCTTCTGGGCCCTTCTTCTTCTCCGTCTCTTCTGTGATCTTCGCTAAGATGTGTCCTTCGTTGTCTCCTAGCCCAACCCTGACGTTTGTGCCTCCCAGATCGACACATAAGGCCAGTTTCTTGC
>CAZBDB010000133.1:0-4115 GCA_964490655.1 uncultured Candidatus Bathyarchaeia archaeon
CAACACACCTCAGCAACCTTCGTACAAAAGAAGATAAAGAGTTTTCGAGATTTCCTGTGGCATTCGAAGTGCTCGCAACTGACTAATTATATAAGCAGGCTTCTTGAGTGTGGATTACGAATCCATAAGATAGATATAATAGAGATTATGTTTTTCGGGGTTCAGGTGAGTTGATGTTCAGCTCTCTTACAAAAAGAGTACATCTGGAGGAGAAAATTTTCCATAGCTGCCTGGACTGCGCCTTTTTCAACGCGAGCTACTGTTACTGTGAGTTCGCAGGAGATATCGTTTTGTCACGTATGCCGCGGATCTGCGGCTCCTGGGTGCTGAAGAACGAAGCACCTTCATAGGTTTTGGTCTACCCGATAGCCGCTCTAATGTTGTTTTGCCAAAATCGCCAAGACTAGTGGTATACCTTCTAACCTAGCTTATGAAGGCATTCGTCTATCTCTCTTAGCCTGCTCATTAGATACGCCGAAGTCCTATAGAACCTCTCATTCATGTCCACGTCACGGGTCCAAGATGGATGCCGGTATTCTATTCCACCCACACTTGAACACCATATTCTCTTCACATCTTCAAGACCATTGATGATTTTCCACTGCTGGTCATGGGGTTCTCGTTCCCGTGTTTCTGCTTTGGGGAGTCTTGATACAAGCGAGCTATAATATCTAACAAAGTCATTTACGATGTTGTTCTTTCTTTTGACCTCTGGATCACGGAGAAATGATAGGCCCCCTTCACCATTGATCCACGACGTTGTGAAATGATGACCAAATGGATATTGAATCGAGTTAGCACTGTCTGATATGCTTGCCACATTCCTCAATTCTGTATCCTTAGTACGAAACAGTTCATCTGCGAGCTCGCAGAGTCGGGCAACGCCCTGCTCTGATGTCATTCCATAGTTGTCGAAATCGAAATCGCACCCAGCAACTACTCTATTAGCTCCCAGATCGCGAGCGAGATGAAGTATGTACCTCACTGTGTCATGTGCATCTCCCAGAACGTTTACCTCGTTACGCCTGGGAACAATCTTTAATCCCTCCGGTTTTTCTGGTAGATGGAAGACTTGGCTCTTTTGCCAGTTGTTCAGCTTGGCGCCGTCCACGATGACGTAGTCGACGAAGTTCTTTTCAAGATAGAAACCCACGGCGGGAGCGAATATGCATTCCGGAGGGAAGAATCCTCTAGAGTTCCTTCCGAAGTCGTACCAGAGGGTCTTCTTAGAATTGGCTATCTCATAGTTAACGAAGTGTTCAAAGTAGGTTCCCCACCAGTGAAGTTCAAGTTCCAAAGGACAAAGAGGTAGATCGTGATATGAAGAACCCCCTATCTCGGGATCATACAGACTAAGAGCACCCGCGTTTTCTGCAAACATCTGCCGTATCTTGTCCCCTACCATCTTCCCCTTCATCGCTTCCAAGGTAACCCCAGTGAAATAGTAGGTGAATGGCGCGCCCTTCTCGCGCAATCTTTGGAGCTGCCAGCCGTATTTGTCAAGTTTAGCAGGATCCATTTGGTGTCCGAAGACGAAAATGCCGACCTCGATCATGTTGATCCCATCGATAGACAGAATGCTCCAATCTGACAGTATCCAGAGGAGCCCATGCGATTCAGTGAGACGAAGCCTTTGATGGAGGGACAGCGGGAAAAGTCGGGGCTAGAAAACATCAGCTAACTGCATCGCGAGTCGCCAGTCCGTTAGTTAGTCTGTCACCTAACTTGATGGCGTGGCCAGCATGCAGTATTGCTGCTAGTGACAAATGCGGGAAGAGAGAAAAAGTCAAGCGGACCAGTGATATTCGGGAGTCTTTTCTGGTTCGGTTGAAGGCTGCTCGACGGAAGGTTCGAGTGTTGGTATCTCGCTCTCCACAGTTTCCTCTACTACTTCTTCGGTTTGCTCCTCAAGCTCTGATGCCGATGTATCTTCTACCTCAGTTTCTGCTATCTGCTCTGGTTCCTCTTTAGTCTCTGGTGTTGTTGGCGCCGAGGGTGGTTGAACAGCTTCGGAAACAGTCTTTGACAAGATGTTGCGCATATCAACCAAATCTTGCTTCGTGGCGTCAAGCCCCAGAAGGATTGCTCTGTTCTGTTTGTCATAGGCGTCGTCATCTATCTCTCCGGTGGCATGGTGGATCTCCAGATTTGCGAGAAGCAGTTCTAGGAGCTGGATCTGTTCTTCAAGCTCATCAGCCCATCCGGTCATCTTGTCGGCGAGGGATTTCTGCTGTGTCTCTAAGTCTATGATTGTCTCCATCAGCCCCTTTTCCAGATGCTCGTATGTCGGTTGGGAGATTCTCTCTGAGGCTAGCAAGTCGTCGAGTGCTTGTTTCTTCCTCCTGGTCAAGTCCAGTTCTTGACCGACGATCTCAAAGGATTTTGAAATCACTCTAAACACCGACCTGAATCTGTGAAGAAATGTCAAAGATAACCTTTGTCAACATTGAGGCATATTGCCTTATATTACGGGACGAATGTTACTTCAGGTTCTCCTCTAATTCCGGCTGAAGCTAGTGTCGTCACGATGACGTATGGCACATGCTGTTGTATATAGTTCATGATATGTCGAAACCTTTGTGGGTCGTAGCTGAGTGTCAGTTCGTCAATTATGAAGAAGGGAAAATCAGGGAGAAATGTTTCTTTCGCAGCCAGCATCAATATCAAGCTTATAGTAAGCCTCTCTGAAGCGCTTAATGTTTCGACAGGCTGCTGGAGACTGTCTTCTCTCACAAGATGTAGCGCAAAGTCTTGATCCAGAAAGATGTTGGCAAATCCTTCGAGATCGAGTTGCTCGAACGCTCTGGTGATGTTCATGTTGAACCTAAGCTTAGCGGTTGTCATGCGGCGCATATATTTCTCCTGGAAGTATTCGATCACCTTATTCAGCCATTCAATCTTCTTCCCTATCTCTCTTCGAACTTCAATCACCAGAAGTCCTGGATATCTTGGGCTGTCCAGAGGGAACCTTTCAGCCTGCTCTATATCTTCCTCCTTGATCACTATGGCTTTGGTTGTACGTTCGAGTTTCTCCTCTTCATGCTTCAACCCTTCTACCTCTTCAGCCTTTTTGCGTTCTATCCGGCTTCTTGAGGTGCTGATCTCAGCTTCAAGGTCTTCTCTGAGTTGAGTCTGTTTCTCAATCCCTTCTCTGATCTCTTTCTGGTTGTTTCTTGAATCTGTGACCGCGCTTTCCATTTGTGCCACAGCCTTCGAGGAATCGTCGGTCAGCTCTAGGAAGCTCAGAAGTTGTCGTTCCTTCTCCACCTCACGGATGAGGTTTCTCTCCAGCTCAGCTAGTTTCATCTCTTCTCTTTGGAGCGAAGGCTTACTGTTTCCCAGCTCTTTGAGCATCTTCTGAACTTCGACTTCGCGGTCGGCCCGTAGGCTCTTTATGTTCTCTTTGATCAGATCCCTCTCTATATGTAGCTCGGTTAGCTCTGTTAGAAGCAGCGGCAAAGCTTCGAACCTCTCGAACTCGGGTCCTGCCAACTCTCTGCTCAAGTCGTTGACGAGCTCTTGAGCTGCTGAGATCACTTCGCTGTAGTATCTACCGTAGGACAGGTTTTCCAAGTATTCCCGGAATGCGTTGCCGCCTCCTGTGATCTTGTGAACGACACCTGTCTCAGCCATGGCCACGCAAGAGTCAAAAGCTCTGGGGTCAGCGAAGGGAAGTATTTCTCCGGAGATTGCGACCGAACCCGACAGAGTTCTATTGAATGTCCTCTCATATGTTTCGCCTTCATAATGAACGCTGATCTTTCCATTCAAAGATCCAAAGGAGAGGATGTGTTCTGGAGGGATCCTATCAGAGAACATTGATATGAGCCCTCTTATCAGGCTCGTTTTGCCCGAGGCGTTTGGAGCCTTTATGATGTTAAGGCCGGGCTTAAGATCAACCTCAATGTGTCTTAAGCAGCCGATGTTTTCAAGCTCCAGATGTACTCCTTTCTGCGTACTTATCAGCATATTTCACCAGCAACTCCCTTAACTGTCCCTTTGTGTTGATGCCTTCCCTCAAAATTTCCAGGGCCAACTGTTCAAACTTTCGGATATAGGGAACGTCATCGCTCGAGCTCCTTGTACGTGTCTTCAACGCTCAGCATTCCCATCCT
>CAZBDB010000134.1:0-4093 GCA_964490655.1 uncultured Candidatus Bathyarchaeia archaeon
GGATCATCATTAACGTTTATTATGAACCAACCCTTGTTGCGTCCTGCGTCCCAGATCGATCGATCTCCATGAACCCTTAAGGAGGACCAAGTCGAACCCCCAAGTTCTCGTGAGAGAAGCTAGGGAAGAAGATGTTGATGCCCTTGTCAGAATCTTTATGGAGAGCGATGATTGGATACCGAGGCAGAGAGTCTCTAGGAATGGCGTGTTATCGTGGCTTAGAGACACAGACACAGCTCTAGTTGCAGAACATGAAGGCTAAGTCGTGGGGTTAGCAGACATCATACCGGCTTTCGAGGCGTTCTTGGTTCTGGGTAGAAATCACCTCTAGATCGATCGCATTCCATTAACATATCTTAACAGTAAAAGACAAAGCATAGCCCGTAAGAAAAAATAGATATCCCCAATGGTTGAGGAAAGACCTGAGTGCGGTCATCCACTTTCCGTCACAGCCGAAATAGATCGATTGATCGATCGTGGAACCAGAACGGATCGTCTTCGGCTCAGACGTCAGCGGGACATCGCTTCCCTTCCACAACTTCCCCAAGGTCGAACTTGAAAAGATCTGTAGCTTAAGCCTCAGAAAAGACGATCTAGAACTGATACTATCAGGCAATATAGAGAGAATGCTCTCGGAGAAGAGCTGACCAGACTCCTCCGCTACCGACCCCCATCAACGAACAGATCCGAACCCAGGGGGAGAGACACTTCAAGCGCATGAATCAAGAGGCAAGCCAGAAACGAACAGAAAATGTGCGGGACTACGCATTTATGTGGAAAGAGTATCCAAACATCCCTTTCTAACGCACTCGAAAGCTATAGCCGACCAGTGCCCGTGTTCAGGATGCTTCCTACAGTCTAGCGCTCTCTCTGGAGTTCTGACGGACAAATCTTGCGGCACCAAATATATACATGCTCGTGTCCATATTAACTGGATGTGATTTCACATATGAGTTGATGTGTATGGAGCAAAGGAAGATCCTTTCGCTGGGAAGATCGTCCCTCGTCGTCTCCCTGCCGAAGTACTGGACTGAACTGAATGGACTGAAGAAGGGCGACTCTGTTTCCGTAGCTGTTCAGCGGGATCGTTCTCTGGCGATCTTTCCGAGTAGGGAGGGGAAGAAAGAGGAGAGGAAGATTACGCTTCATATTGAGGCTAATGAAGACGCGAACTCGATTGTTAGGAAGGTGATCGCATGCTACTTGAATGGATATTTCGGCATCAGACTTGCCGCGGAGGATATTTTCACAGTCCGTCAACAGAGATCCATTCGGGACATAGCAGGACAACTCTACATGAGGATAATGGAATCTGACGCGAAATTCATCTACATCCAAACGTTGATCGACGAGACAAAGGCCTCAATCGGCTCGGCAGTTAACAGGATGCAGACGATTGCGACGTCCATGTACCGAGATGCCTTGGACTCAATTAGGAAACGGGATGGCGCCCTAGCAAGGGTTGTCTATTCCTTGGATGATGATGTTGACCATTTCTCCTTTTTCCTTCTTCGACTCCTTTACGGAGTTGCCATTGATCCTCTCTTAGGAGATCAACTTGGGCTTCAGCCACTTGACTGTCTTCATTATCAAACCCTTGTGCATAGAATTGAGCAGGTCGCGGATCGTGCAACCGACATCGCTAGACATGTGATCATGTTGGGGGGAAGGAAACAGAGTATACCGGACTCGATCCTAGATTTGATGTTAGAGGCCGGCAGAAAGGTCTTCGACACCTATGATCGAGCCGTCAAAGCGTTCTTCACGAAGGACACAATCGAAGCCAACAATCTAATTGAAATGCGGGATGAGGTCGAGAAACTGGACCAGCAGATTACCTCTCAGTTCGCCGTCACCGAAATAAAGAGTAACACCGTGTCTTGTGCGATCTGTTCCATGCGCGACAGCATTAGAGAGACCATGGAACATGCAGTGGATATCGCTCAGATCACGATTGACTATTCTTACAAGATGCCGTTGGATCGATAGAGATAAAGGTCGAAACTGGCTTCGTATAGCGCGTTGAGCTGGCTACTTCAAAGCTATCGTTCGCTTACTTCCTTCTTCCCGGCGGCTGATACTGAAGGGTTAGGGCTAGATCAGCGGGGGTTATCTTTTTCCTAATCAGTCTTCGTGCAAGCTGTAGAGCGAAGGTATAATCATACGTCCCTTTGCCGTTTCTTCGGGCTTCCCTGAGTATCTCCTTCTCTAACCCATGTTTCAACTTGCCAATGGTAAGGGCTGCAATTGCAAAGATTCCGGGAGCTATCTCTCTCATATCGTCTTGAAGCTTGATTCCCTCTATCCCCAAAGGCGGGATGGCGTTTATGTCCGCCATAACCTTCATGAACTTCAACCCCTTCAGCATCTCCATTTCGATGATCCGCACCCCTCGGGCTGCGGTGCAAAGTATTACGTCAGACTCCCTTAGCATCTCGATCTTCTTTGCCGACGTCGGAGCGAAAACCCCTTTCACATTGACCCCATATCTCTGCAGGAGGTCTCTCGAAACACTCTCGACATACTCCTCCCCATTTGACCGATTTGGGTTTGGGCTCACAATCACGGCGCTGCACCCTAGTCGAGCTAAGAGAACAGCAGCAAGCCTTCCTACTGCCCCTGTGCCGAAGACTGCGCAGTTCTTGTTCTTCAGATCGCCGAGATTGTGAGATCGGATCGCCTCCTCAACTTTGGCGATCATTGCAGCTGCAGTCGTGTGGGCACCACCGGGATCCAATATCAGGGGTGCCTCGAAAGGAGCAAACATTGTACTCTGGACTGTTTCCATGACCTCTGTTGCCTTTTCATCGCTTTTCCCTCCTATGAAAAAGCAGGTGTGCTTGATTCCTTTCTTCGTTCTTGAGAATATGGCATCCTGAACAATGCTTTTCGCATCTTCGGGCGTAACATTATCGTACGGTATGACCGCGTTGAAACCTGCGTCATAGGCCATGCAAATGTCGAACGGGCTTGCTCTCTTGCCAGTGTCTAAGAAGAAAAGAAGGTAGGGCGCACCTTCAGACGCTCTTCTGATGGTGGGCTTCACTTTGATGTGCATTGACTGGAGCAAATCCGTCAGCTCTTCTGAGCCGGATCTCTCCGCCCCAACATAGACCACCTTCTTCGAGACGTTCAGGACCTCAACGCTGACATCGAGCGATTCCAGAAGACCTTTGATGCCCTCGACATGTTCTGGACTGCAGATATGTACGCAGGTTACCTCATTCTTGTCGCTCATCTTCCTAGCGTTGTCCAAGATCTCCATCACAATCCATTTCTCTCGGACGGGAAAGCTAACCTCCCGTTCTTCTTCTTCGAGTTCCAGCTTTAGACATTGACCATAGGCCACCAAGTACTCCTGATCCATATCTGGCTCTTTTTTATTCTCGAACTTGGACAGCGACTTTAGCGCTCCGTCCAACTCACGCTTCTTCTCGTGCAAACTGGCCTCCAGATATGCCTTAGCGTACTCATCGATGTCAGCTGGATAGAAAGGAACATTGTTCCTTCGGAACAGTCCGGCAAGGACATTGTCTTCATAGAACTCTCTCGCCGAACGCATACCCAGCTCTTCAGTTGCGAGGTCAGGACTGACCTTTTCCGTCAGTTTCTCGAGGAAGGCGCAGAACGCAATAGAAGGTTTGAACAGAGGACGCAGAGCCTTGAAATCTGAAGGTGGCTCCACTAACCAGAACAACTCGTTATACTCTTTCTCAACGATGAACACTGAGAGAGTCTTCTCTTCCAAGGGTGCGATTTCCAAGGCTCTCAAACTTCATCACCAAGGAGAAGTGAGTGTCCGCCAAATATATAGCTTGCCGCAATACCATATATGCTGAGAATTATGGTATATACTACACGATTACGGACCGACTTTGCAGTCCGAGCATTAGCTCGATGGACAACTTGCGATGAATTACCTTATCGTCTGAGCGGACTTGCATTGGGCCTGTCGATAGACGCGGGCTTAGACCTGCATTTCCCTGAGGATTTTGGGCCTAATGTGTTGTGCGAAGTCTGGCACTATCGATCGATCGATATCACTAGAAAAAACCATAAGTAATATCGCTCCAACCAAAACAGCCATCCAGAA
>CAZBDB010000135.1:0-4058 GCA_964490655.1 uncultured Candidatus Bathyarchaeia archaeon
AATTCAACATGGACTAGATGATCTACGCCTGGTATATAACCGCCCATCTCCTTCAATCTGGGTACTTTGGAGTCGACTTCTCTTCTCATACTTTCTCCGCCTTTGGCTAATTCCCTTTTGTCTAAGTTTCCCATCAAGAACAACTTGCCTCCATGCTTTTTCCTTACAGTTACGGCATCCATTCCCGCGTTCACTTCAAGAGGCCATAGGCCCGTTACCCCCGCCTCGATTATCAAGTCAAGCAAAGGATTGATGTTCCCATCACTGTCCATCAATATGCGGTCTATCTTGTTTTTCCCTAGAAAATCTGTAACCTTCTTGCAGTGAGGTAGGAGAAAATCCTTGTAAAGCCTCGGCGATATACAGGGGCCATGTTTCTCCGCCATGTCCTCCCACCAGAAGACCATATCTATACGGTCCTTCAATGTCTCAACGGCGTTTCTGACGGTTTCTGTGGTGAAGAATTGCCAGTGTTCTATCATGTCCTCAATGAGTTCTGGGTCTTTGTAGAACATCGAGACGAAGGTAGGGATTCCCATCAGCTGAGCTCCAAAGCCGTAGAATCCGCTGACGTAGAGAATGGTGCTTCCTTCTTGATAATTCTCAAATGCTTCTACATAGGCCTCTTTCTCCCAATCTTTAGGGTACCTTCTGGGATCGCGGGGGTCCAGACGTTTCTTGTACTCTTCCCAACTCTCGCGGTCTTTGACTGGGAAGCTGAGAAACATCGGCATGTTGTACCATACGTATTCGGCTTGTTTGAACCGCCTCGCAACAGCTCCGGTTTGAGTTAGGATGTCAGTGTACCTTTCAGTCTCTTCTATTGCCCTTTGTTTGAACCTAGGTATCGGCCCAAGATCGAGGGGCACAGACAATCCACTACGACTGTAGCATCCGAAATAGGAATATGGGTTGAACCCCTTGACTATTGGCCAATTCAGTAGAGATACGCCTCCCTCTCTGACCTCCCAATCGATAACAGTCACTTCGTCAGCAGGCAACCCCTCTCTGAACCATTTAACCAAAGTCTCGTCATAGAACGCTTCGCACCAAGGAAGCACATCCGGTTTCTCGAAATTGATGACAGCTCTAATTCTCTCTCGTGGAGTCATCATATTCCATTTACCTCAGTCTATACTTTCAAGTCTTCGATCCTTTGAGCTCCTTTATCCTACTAATCAATTGAGGAACAATCTCATAAAGGTCACCTACAAGGCCGAGATTAGCAACATTGAAGATCGGGGCAGACGGATCCTTGTTGATCGCCACGATTATGTCCGAGCCATCCATCCCGGCTAGATGCTGAACAGAACCGGATATTCCACAGGCAATGTAGAGCCTTGGCCTGACAGTCTTGCCGCTTAGACCCACCTGATGAGGATAGCTGATCCAATCCTCATCAACTACAGTTCTACTAGCCCCAACAGCACCTCCCAGAAGGTCTGCTAGCTCCTTGATTAGCTTAAAGCCGTCAGGGCTGCCCAAACCCTTTCCCGCTGAGACGATGACCTCAGCTTCCGTTATGCTCATTCCCGTCTCTTCTTTTATGAACCCTTTGATCTTAACCCGGTCTGTGAGCGTCTCTGGGCTGAATTTCATCTGGATCACTTCGCCCTTATATCCCGGGATCTCCTCAGCTCTCTTCATTACCTTGTATCTGACAGTGGACATCTGGGGCCTATTATTTGAACAAAGTATTGTAGCCATAATATTGCCGCCATAGGCGGGTCTGGTCTGGCGTAGTAGCTTGCTCTCTGGATCGATTTCCAAGCCTGTGCAGTCAGCAGTTAGCCCAGTTTTGAGTCGCGAGGCGATCTTCGGAGCAAGAGAACGCCCAATCGATGTAGCGCCTATCAGGAAAATGCTCGGCTTCACCCTTCTCACAAGATCGGTTAAGACGTCTGTGTAAGGATCTTCCCTGAAAACAGCCAAGCAATGATCGTTGTAAACGTAGAGCTTGTCCACGCCGTAGCTTATCAGATCTTCAGCTTGCGACAGTATATCTGCGCCCAAAACCGCGCAACTCAACTCTTCTCTGAGCCTATCCGCGAGTTCTCTGCCCTTGCCTATAAGTTCATAAACGACAGGTGCAATCCTGCCCTCTCTCTGCTCCCCAAAAACCAAGATTCCCCTATATTGAGAGAGATCAACCCTCTCCCTTCTCTCCTCTACTATTTCTATAGCTGCGGTGGGACAGGCCGAGACACAGGCTTGGCAAAGCTGGCATTCCTCTGAGATTCTGGCTAAACCTTCAACTATTGTTATCGCGTTAAAGGGGCATACTTGGATACATAGACCGCATCCTGTGCATTTATCTCCAAAGACCTTTATGTTATTCAATGTGCCGTCCCCCTCTAAATGAACCTCCACTCCTTAAGCCGCTGAACAAGAAGTCCCGCCTGCGTCTTTGGATCTCCGGTTACTACCTCGCCGCTGGCGCGAGGCGGCGGGTGAAAGACCTTTACAACTCTTGTTGGTGAGCCTTCTAGGCCGAATCTTTCAGGATCACCTGCTAGGATTGACGAGTCCCACACAGTTATGGGTGCCCTCTTGGCCATAAGCTTCAGCTTGAACGAAGGAAGTCTGGGCTCATTTGTCTCCTTGGTCACCGTTATCAGGCAGGGAAAGGGCGCTTCAACTTGCTCGTAGATATCATCCAGAGAACTCTCCAGATTTATGGTGTCTTCTTTTGCATTGACGATCTTTCTGACGTAGCTAACGTGAGGTATGCCGAGTTCCTCAGCTAATCCAGGCCCAACCTGTCCAGTGTCTCCGTCTGTTGTCTTTAAACCACATATTATGAGATCGTATGTACCTATCTTTCTGATCCCTCGAGCTAGAGTGTAAGCTGTGGCCAAAGTGTCAGCCCCAGCGAAGGACCTATCGGATAGTAATATGGCCTTGTCGCATCCTATGGCTAAGGCCTCCCTCAGAGCTGCCTCAGCTTGTGGCGGTCCCATGCTGATCGCCGTCACGATGCCGCCGTATCTCTCCTTTAATCTGACCCCTTCCTCAATGGCGTACATGTCGAATGGGTTGACCGTGGACTCAACGCCATCGCGGATCAATGTTCCAGTCTTAGGATCTATCATTATCTCAGTAGTGGCGGGGACCTGCTTAACGCAGACGATTATGTTCAGCCTTTTGTCAGACATTTTCTCGGACCCTTGGAGCAGATCATCCTGATTTTTCATTCACTAAGGTCTTACTTTCACTTAAAAACTTTAAATCAACTCTTTCTCTTGATCGGTGAATTTCCCAGATGAACTCAAAATCTTAGGGACCTCTATGTTTTTATGTTTTGGTTGACATATTATTTATATAGTCTGAGGGATTTCACTGTGCCCAAGCGGAACGAGCTGGAACGTAGAGCTTTTGAGATAATCATAAGCACGGGGAGCGAAGGGGTCCTCCAATCAGAGCTCTGGCGCAAGATGAATGCAAGCAGCCGGGAGGGGTCGCGAATCTCGATCAAACTTGAGAATAAGGGTCTTATAACCCGTGAACGTGAACTCCACAATGGACGTTGGACTTACAAGCTGTACTCAAAAAGGAAACCCGTCACAATAGACTCGATAATTACATGTCCATGCCTAACCTGTTCTGAGAACTCGCGATGCGATGGGGGCGCAACTGTTTCACCTGTTAGATGTGATAGACTGACTCATTGGATACTGGACATACCCCAAGAAGAGGCCCTTTTCAACACCGGTGAAGGCTGATTTGCCGAAATCTTGGGTGAGGAGAAGAAAAAGAGATTATTATTATCGGAGAGCCAAGATAGAGCAGTACCGATCACGCGCAGCTTATAAGCTAATCCAGGCAGTTGACAGATTCGGCTTCATCAAGCAGGGCGATGTGGTCGTCGATCTTGGAGCAGCACCAGGAGGCTGGATTCGGGCCTCAAGGGAGATAGTTGGCGAAGAAGGATTCATACTAGGTTTAGATCAGAAGCCAATACAGCCAACAGTCCACCCAAACGTGTGTACAATCGTTGGTGATGTAAGAGACTCAGGAACAGCTTCGCGAATCAACGCGATACTCCCACGACAAGCCGA
>CAZBDB010000136.1:0-4024 GCA_964490655.1 uncultured Candidatus Bathyarchaeia archaeon
AGGCTTTGAAGAAAGCTCTGGACAAGGAGAACATCTTCGATATCTGGCCCGATTTTGAACCAGAATACGATGAGAGAGAGTATGCTTGGACGACCCTCAAGGGACTCGGGGAGGCGCTATTGCTCAACTGCGGCCAATGCGAAGGGCCTTCAGCCCTTAGACATAGAAGATGCCAAGCGTGCGCTGAGAAGAGGAGCGAACTGGCCAAGACAACCTACCGCAAATCCACGGGCCGCGTCATGCAGAAGTGGCCTACGAGAATTCTTTGTCGGATTCATACAGAGTAGCCGGCGTCCACTTTCTAAGGCGAAGCCGCTTGAATCCCAAGATGAGTAAGGAGTACCGGGACTACGTATCTTCACTGAATGAGCAGCTCGACACTATTCATGAGATCGCGAAGAGAGCTCGTGCAAAAGGCTTAGATCCCTATTCGAAGCCAGAAACTGAGATTGCCGAGGACCTAGCTGGCCTTGTCGAAGGCTTCATTGGTCCTCCTGGAGTGGCAGAGAGGATCAGGGAACTTAGCGGAAGCATGCCCAGAGAAGAGGTTGCGTTCAAGATAGCCGAAGAGATCGTATACGGCCGGTTCGGCCATCTAGAGGAGCGCGAGGCTGCCGACCAAGCGATTCGAACAGCAGTTGCAATACTTACTGAAGGGGTTACAGCAGCAGTGTATTCTGAGGGTATAGCTAAGGTATGCATCAAATCCAACCCCGATAGGTCGAGATATCTGGCGATCTACTTCGCCGGCCCAATCCGTTCAGCAGGTGGAACGGAGACAGCCTTGATCCCTGTTATCGCGGAATTTGTTCGACGGCTGCTAGGCTTGGACAGATATAAGCCGACCGAGGATGAGATTGAAAGGTTTATTGAGGAGCTGAGACTGTACGAACGGGAGGTAGGCCGATTTCAGTATCGCGTCTCGGATGAGGAGATCAGGAAGGCTTTGGAATATCTTCCGGTTGAGGCTACCGGGATACAATCCAATCCGGTCGAGGTATCGTCTTTCAGAAATCTGCCTCGAATCGAGACGAATGGTGTACGAGGTGGGGCTCTAAGGGTTGTGAACGATGGAATAATTGGCCGCTCGGCCAAGGTGCTGGCTGTCGTGGAGGACCTGAGGATGCAGGGATGGGGCTGGCTCAAGGACATCACGGAAACCCAGATGAAGAAGTCAGCCGGATTCATGGAGGATGTCCCAGCAGGTCGCCCCATACTCTCCTTCCCATCCAGAAAAGGTGGGTTCAGGCTCCGTTATGGAAGGGCCAGAAACACTGGCCTGGCTGCAGTAGGCATTCATCCACTGACTATGGTCGTTCTCCAGAACTTCATCGCGGGAGGAACTCAACTGAAGATTGAGACTCCTGGAAAGTCGGGAATCGCATTGCCGGTTGACACTGTTGAAACACCAACGGTCCGGCTGAAGGACGGCTCAGTTGTAAGAGTAACCTATGATAACATCGCCGAGATAAGGGAGAAGACCGACAAGATTCTATTCCTAGGCGATCTTCTCATCAGCTTCGGCGACTTCCTAAATAATAATGAGGCGCTCTTGCGATCAGGTTACACCGAAGAGTGGTGGCGCGAAGAGCTTAATGCTTCTATCGGAGATAGGTTCGAAGGGTCCACAGAAGATGCCGCCAAATCGACCGGAGTTACGCCATCCAAACTTCAGGCGTTCCTAGACGACCCGTTTGGCAACAGGCCGACCGCCAGAGAGGCGTTAATGATTAGCCGTGCCCTTAAGATCCCTTTGCATCCGTTCTACACGCATTTTTGGTCGAACATCTCGATCGAAGAACTCGAGCTTCTCCGACGTTGGCTACTGTCTTCAAGCGTCGAGTCTGCGCACAGCTCCGCCTCCCAGGTGAAAGGCCCTTCTGAGAGTTATTTGAGACGAATACTTGAGAAACTCTGTGTCCCCTTCAAAGTTATCAGGAACGATATACTGATCGAGGGTGACACGGCCTCCGCTTTCACGTACCTACTTGGGTTCCACAGCAGAGAAAGTAAGATAGACCCCTCTAAGACGGTGCTTGAGAACCTTGAGAAGCTGAGTGGACTGATGGTGAAGGATAAGGCCCCCTCGTTCATTGGCGCCAGGGTCGGGCGTCCAGAGAAGGCTAAGAAGCGGGAGATGAGGCCCCCTGTTCATGTGCTCTTTCCTGTAAGCCTGTCGGGAGGCCCTCAAAGGAACTTGGTGAAGGCGTCAGAGAAGCTAGGTGTCAGCGTTGAACTTGCTAGGCGTCGATGCCCTAGTTGTCAAACAGCAACCTTCAAGCCGTCATGTCCCAACTGTGATTCGGAGACGCGATTCGAGTCGGTCTGCTCCAAATGCGGGAGGTCCATAAATGATCCAGTGTGCCCGGTCTGCAAGCTTCCGACGAGAAACTTTGAGAGGCAATTTATCAAGATTGAGGAGCTATTTGAAGAGGCCTGCGAAAAAGTAGGCTTCACTCCAAGCCGAGTCAAGGGGGTCAAGGGCCTAACCAACAAGACGAAGACGCCTGAGATGATAGAGAAGGGTATCCTAAGGGCAAGATACGACCTTTCAGTCTACAAGGACGGAACCATCCGTTTCGATGTGACGAACGCCCCACTAACCCACTTCAAGCCTTCGGAGATCGGTGTCTCCGTTGAAAGGCTGAAAGAGCTGGGGTACTACCATGATTATGAGGGAAACCCACTTGTCGATCCTGAGCAGATCTGCGAGCTCAAGGTCCAAGACGTAGTGATCCCCCAAGAGAGCGTAGGTCATCTAATCTCGGTCGCCAATTTCGTTGACGAGCTCCTGGAGAAGGTCTACGGTCTCAAACATTGCTATAATGTTGACAAGCCCGAAGATCTGATCGGCCTACTGGTTGTAGGATTGGCGCCTCACACGTGTGCGGGGGTGCTCGGAAGGATCATAGGATCAACGAGGTTGAACGTCTGCTACGCTCATCCCTTCTGGCACTCTGCGAAGCGGAGAGATTGCGATGGAGACGAGGACAGCCTGTTGTTGGCTTTGGATGTCTTTCTGAATTTCTCTAAGGCTTATCTGCCAGCCCGGATCGGGGGTAGCATGGACTCCCTGCTCTTTGTGATCCGCTTGATAAACCCGAAGGAGGTTCAGCGCCAAGCGCAAGAGATGGATGTCGCGGCGAAGTATTCCCTGGCCTTCTATGAGCGCACTCTGGAAAGAGTTCCTGCGAGAGAGACAGTTGAGATGATGGACATCGTGAAGCATCGGCTTGACACAGAAGCCCAGTTTGAAGGGCTTAAATTCACTGTTCCAGTTTCAAATGTAAACTTCGGGAACCGCCAGAGTGTCTACAAGACCTTAAAGAGCATGAAGGATAAGCTCAAGGGCCAACTCAGGTTGGCGGAGATGATAGAGGCTGTCGACGCCAAGGAGGTTGCAGAGATCGTCCTGACCTCTCATTTCATGCGCGACATATCCGGTAACCTCCGTGCCTTCACGACCCAGAAGTTCCGATGCAAGAAGTGTAACAAGAGTTACAGGCGTATACCTCTCAAGGGTAGATGCCAGCAATGCGGCGGAGAATTGACCCTCACAGTTCATCGCGGTGGAATAGAGAAGTACCTCCAAGATGCCCAAGAACTCGTCGAGGAATACGGGCTCTCTGAGTATTATGCACAAAGGCTCTCTCTCGTTCAGGATGAGATCAAGTCATTATTCGAGAGCGGGATAGGCTTCAAGCAGTTAAACCTTGCCGAGTTCTTGAGCTCATGAAAATCTTATAATCGATGCGGATACCATTGATTAAGGAACTATGTTAAAATCCGCTTACCATCCGAAGGCTTTCTTAGCTCTCAAGAGAAACGTTCATCGCGGATTAGCCAACAGAACAAAGATACTTTCACTTCTCGAAACCTCTCCCCTGACTGCCAAGGCACTATCACAAAAGACTGGGTTGAGCTATAGATCTGTCCTTCATCATCTTCACCTCTTAGAAGCCGAACGCGTAACAATTCGAAGTGGAAGCAGACCCTATATCTGGAGATTGACTGGCGCTGGACA
>CAZBDB010000137.1:0-3993 GCA_964490655.1 uncultured Candidatus Bathyarchaeia archaeon
TTGGATATCTCAGGAAGATGCTTGAGATAAGGTACTTCGAAGAGAAGGTTATGGACCTTTTGAGCAGGGATATCGTGAAGGGCGCCTCACACCTATACGCCGGTGAGGAGGCCGTAGCAGTCGGAGCCTGCGCAGCCATCCGAGAAGACGATTACATAACGAGCACACACAGAGGACATGGCCATTGCATAGCGAAGGGTGGAGACTCAAAGCTGATGCTCGCTGAGCTATGCGGGAAGGCTACAGGGTACTGCAAAGGGAGGGGAGGGTCAATGCACATAGCCGATGTGGGAGCTGGAAACCTCGGCGCTACAGGAATCGTCGGATCAAACATACCTGTTGCCACGGGGGCTGGCCTTTCGATAAAACTGAGGAATGCTGATCAGGTGGTGCTCTGCTTCTTCGGAGACGGCGCAGCCAACACAGGCGCATTCCACGAGTCGCTCAACATGGCAGCAATCTGGAAACTTCCAGTCATATACGTCTGCGAGAACAACCTCTACGGCATGTCCGTCTCGGTGAAAAGGGCATTCCCATTCCAGGACATCTCTGAGAGAGCCAAGGGTTACAACATTCCAGGAACCATAGCTGACGGGATGGATGTACTAAACGTGAAGGAGACTGTTGGGAAAGCCGTGGCGAGAGCTAGGAATGGTGACGGTCCAACCCTTGTAGAATGCAAAACCTATAGATATTATGGCCACTCAAGGAGCGACCCTAAGATCTACCGGACAAGAGAAGAGGAGAGAAGCTGGAGGGCCCGGGACACAATAGAACACTTCGCTCGGAAGCTGATAGATCAAGGAATCCTGACGCCTGAGGGGTTGAAGGATCTCGAGGATCAGGTGGCCAAGGAGATACAAGAAGCCGAAGAGTTCGCTCTCAATAGTACCTATCCCTCAGTCGAGTCTCTTTATGACGACGTTTGCACTGAAGTCTACACGGATTCAAAGACATCGATCAGGGATCTAGCAGCGGCTAAACGAAGAGGGATCAAGATGCGGAGGATAACGTACAGACAGGCTTTGAACGAAGCCCTAAGGGAGGAGATGAGGCGGGACGAGAGGGTCTTTGTGATGGGAGAGGATGTGGCTATCTATGGTGGGGCCTATGGAGTCACGAGAGACTTGATGAAGGAGTTTGGGGCTGAGCGGGTCAGAGACGCTCCGATATCTGAGGCGGCGATAGCTGGCGCGGCCGCCGGGGCCTCGATGACTGGTATGCGACCCGTCGCAGAGATAATGTACATAGACTTCTCCACCATCGCGACAGATGAGATCGTCAACATAGCCGCTAAAAATAGATACATGTTCGGCGGCAAGTCTACAGTGCCAGTTGTTTACAGAACTCAAGGAGGGGCTGGTAGAGGGATCGCGGCCCATCACTCCGGAAGTTTGGAAGCATGGTATGTTCACTCGCCGGGCATCTTCGTAGTGATGCCCTCAACACCGTTCGACGCTAAGGGGTTGTTGAAGACATGTATAAGGGATGACAACCCGATTATGTTCATCGAGCATAAGATGCTCTACAACACGGAGGGAGATGTGCCTGAGGAGGAGTACACTGTTCCTTTGGGCGTCGCCGAGGTGAAGAGGGCGGGCGCGGACGTTACGATAGTCGCTTACTCTCGTATGGTGCTCTTCGCCCTGGAGGCGGCTGAGGAGCTGGCTGAGGAAGGAATAGAAGCTGAGGTTGTGGACCTGAGAACCTTGAAGCCACTCGACATCGATACGATTGTAAACTCTGTCAAGAAGACCAACAAAGTGGTCATAGTGCATGAAGGGTACAGAACTTGCGGGGTAGGAGCCGAGGTCTCAGCTCAGATCATGGAGAAATGCTTCGACTACCTAGATGCACCTATAGTGAGGGTTGCCGGCGCCGATGTCCCGATTCCGATGAGCCCGGTGTTGGAGGAGGCTGCGATACCGAGTATGGAAAAGATTATCGAGGCGGTTAAGCAGATAATCTAAGTGGAGATGCGTCAGAGATGGTTGTCGAGGTCATCATGCCTAAGCTTGGCCAGACGATGGAGGAGGGAAAGATCATCAAGTGGCTGAAGAAAGAAGGCGAAAAGGTGGAGAAAGGCGAGCCACTCATTGAGATCGAGACAGATAAGACCATACTGGAGGTTGAGGCCAGAGGCTCCGGGGTCTTAAGGAAGATACTAGCAGGAGAAGATGATGTTGTGCCAGTAACGAAGACGATAGGCTACATAGCCGAGGAAGACGAGGTCATACCAGAGGAAGCTGCTCCCACCCCAGCAGCACCAACACCCACAGCAACAGCCGCCGAGACACCAAGCATGGAGAAGCCGAAAGTCAAAACCGTAAGGATCAAGGCATCTCCCTTGGCCAAGAAGATAGCTGAAGAGAACGGCATCGACCTAAGCCGCGTGATTGGCACAGGGCCAGGAGGAAGGATCACAAAGGCCGATGTCCTGAGCCATCTTGACAGCACGGCTGCTGTGGCTGCTCCCACACTTGCCCCGACGCCAACTGAGGAACATGAGGTCATCCCGATGTCGGGCATGCGAAAGGCCATCGCCAAGAAGATGGTCTACAGCAAGACGAACATCCCGCATTTCTACGTCAGCACTGAGGTCGATATGACTGAAGCTACAAAGATGAGGCAGAGCCTAATCCCAGATATCGAGGCCAAAACCGGCGTCCGGCTGTCCTTCACTCACATACTGATCAAGGCCGTGGCGATGGCCCTAAAGGAGTCTCCCCAGATCAACGCCATCTATGACGGGGAAAACATCAAGCTGATAAAAGATATCAACATCGGCATCGCCGTTGGCTTGGAAGAAGGATTGATCGTACCCGTCCTTAAAGGGGCTGACAGGATGGACCTGATCCAGATAGCTCGTGAGGCCAGCAGACTCGTCGCCAAGGCTAGAGAGAAGAGGCTTCGCGAGGACGAGTTCGTCGGCGGAACGTTCACGATCTCCAACATGGGCGCATTTGATGTAGACTCTTTCATAGCCATAATTAATCCGCCTGAAACAGCGATCTTGGCAGTCGGCAGAACGAAAGAGAAGCCAGCCGTCGTCGAAGGGAGGATCCAAGTGCGGGAGATGATGACTATCACGTTATCTGCGGACCACAGAATTGTCGACGGCGTCCTAGCCGCAAAATTCCTACAAAGGATCAAGGCAATCCTCGAAGCACCCTACAATCTCTTACTACCCCAATAGAACAGCATCTTTGTCAGTGTACGGCTACTGAGCATCAAGAGCCGCTCTTGAGGTTGATTCTTCTCGTAGCGCTCGCTAGCGCCGTCGCCAAGGCAAAGCTTAAGCATTACGTAATGGAAAGATAGAATCTTGCCTAATGCTCGGAGAAAAGCTAGAATGAAGGCCGCGATATTTGCTGGGAAGGAGAAATTTGAGGTAAGAGAGGTTGACAAACCTCGTTGCGGCGAGGGAGAAGTCATAGTTAGGGTTCATGCCTGTGCGATATGCGGATCCGATCTGAGAATCTTTCATGGCACCAAGAGTATCGATGTCCCGATAACAGGTCACGAGATTTCAGGCACCGTAGAAGAGGTTGGAAAAGGAGCCGAAGGTGTCTCAGTCGGAGATAGAGTGGTTATCGAGACCGTGGTCGGATGCGGCGAATGCGAAGCATGCAAGAGGGGTGAGGAAAACCGCTGCCTCAACAAATACAGAGCAATCGGCTACCAGTATAACGGCGGGTTCGCACAGTTCATCCTCATACCAAGTGAGGCTGTCAAACAGGGGAACATCATAAAGGTGCCTACGAACATCGGTTTCGACGAGGCTGCGATAGTTGAGCCCTTGTCCTGCGTACTGAACGGTTGGGAGCCTTTCAAGAAGCGTTCAGAGGGCTTCACGACCGTGGTTATGGGAGCTGGACCCATTGGCATGCTCCACTCCGAGTACGCCAAGTTGCTAGGAAGCCGAGTCATACTGGTCAATCGAACTGCATCTAGATTGAGACTAGCAGAGAAGATTGGTTTGAGTGTCGACGA
>CAZBDB010000138.1:0-3976 GCA_964490655.1 uncultured Candidatus Bathyarchaeia archaeon
TTGATAAGCAGAAGAGGTTGTGCCCATCTTGAACGAACCGAAGAGTTGCTTTCCAGCCTGTAGGAAATTTCGATGTGGAAAGAATGCCGTCGCCTTTCACGGAGGAAAAGCTTGGTGCAGATGGACCGACGAGCCGTGCGATCTGAGCAAATGCACCTATGCTATGTGCATTTCCAGACGCCTATTGCCTGGAGGAATCTGCGGAGAGACCGTCAAAAGGAAGACGATCGAGAGAAGGATCGAGGACATTGAGAGCATAGGTCCAACAATAAGAGTGAGAGGGAAAACTTTCAGGAAGATAGGGGAAAAAGAGATATTCTAGAAGCTATTTTGCGTGAATCCGCTTGACAATCGGCGGCCTGACTTTCCTAAGCACGCGGTATCGGCAGTGGGGGCAGCGTATCCCCAACTCGAGCTCTTTAGACCTTACAGTGGCGCCACACTTGACGCATTCGTAGATGATGTCTTGACCCTCATCGACAGACAACAGTGCCACCTGTTCGATTAAGAGATCAAACCAGCAATTTAAAGATGTCGCTCTTTTCATGACGGTGCACTTCGTTATCTATGTCTTGCCGTGAAGAAGAAGGGCATGGATACGGATTGCACGCTTAGAGATCTGCTCCAATAGTCAGGATTTATAATGTTCCTTTCAACATTGATCACTGTCGGAGCGGCCAATTCAGCCAAGACGCAGGATCAGTATGCATTTAGGTGTAGGTTCGGTGGAGACTGGGAGGAATAAAACTTCGAGATGAGCTCATGTGTAGACTCGAGCCTTGGGAGTTGAAGCTAGTTCCCGCATCCTATGATATTGTGGGGGACATAGCCATAATTCGGCTTCCAGAGTCTCTTGTGCACAGAAGCGGAATCGTTGCCCGAGCGATTAAGCGGATAGATAAGCACGCTAAAACAGTCTTGCGTCAAGTAAGCCCTATATCTGGGGACTTTCGCTTGAGGGAGTTGGAGTTTGTAGCCGGCGAAAGAAAGACTGAAACGGTTCACAAAGAGTTCGGCTGTCTCTTCAAGGTTGATTTGAAGCAGAGCTATTTCTCACCCAGATTATCCTATGAAAGGATGAGAATCGCGAGGCAGGTTGAACCATTCGAGTCCGTCGTCAACATGTTCGCCGGGGTCGGCTGCTTCTCCATAATCATCGCAAAACACAGCAAAGCCAGAAAGGTATACTCGATAGACATCAACCCAGCTGCAATGCACTATCAAAAAGAGAACGTCAGACTGAATAAGGTGGAAGGAACTATCGAGCCAATATCGGGCGATGCCAAGGAAATAATCGAAGAAAGGCTTGAAGGAGTAGCTGACAGGGTCTTGATGCCTCTGCCCGAAAAGGCCTATGAGTATCTGGAATATGCCAAGTTGGCGTTAAAGCCCCAAGGAGGTTCGATACACTACTACGGGTTTGAACACGCAGATAAAGGCGAGGACCCTATCGAGAGGATGAAAGAGAAGGTTTCCCAGAAACTATCGCATATCTCCCCTAGATTCGCGATCACATTCTCCAGAATCGTCAGGACAACCGGCCCCCGATGGTACCAGATTGTGGTCGACATCAGAATATCATAGAGCCGTTGACCCAAAATCCAAGTTCTCCTAAAACGTTTTATAATGACATATCGATAATTAATCAGTTGGAGGGGTCAGAGATAAAGAGGAAGTTGATGGATATTCTCGCTTGCCCAATCGATAAGTATTATCCACTAGATCTCCACGTCTTCGAGGAGAAGGACGAGATCGTCGAAGGAGTCATCATATGCCCGAAGTGCTTACGGTGGTATCCTATTCGAGATGAGATCCCAGAGATGCTTCCAGACGAGCTCCGAGAAGAGAAGGAGGAGATTCCATTCCTCAAGAAATGGAAAGACAAGATCCCTGAAAAGATACTGACCGAAGGGAAACCATTCAACCTAAAGTAAGACCTAAACTGAAAGTTCACCTTTTCTCTCGCTTCGCCCTTCTAGAATAGGAGAAGAACTTTACTTGGTTGCGCTATTGTTCAACAATAGCGTGCGCTATAAGCAGCACACGTGCCACTCCCAGAGGAACAGACACGGGATCCGCTTTTTCCCCTAGCTCGACAAAGCCCAAACAATTTCTGATGACCCATAGTGGGCGTCGAAATCTGTAAGTCTTTCAATCTCAATGGCAAGTTGGGTGATCGCTTTCAAGTTTACCAGGGAAGTCTACCGTATTTCTTGACGTATTCAACCAGTCCGCCCTCGTATAGGATCTGCCAGAGCTCGGTTGGAAAGGACTTAATCCGATAGGTGTCTTCTTTTGTAAGGTTCTTTATAACTCCTGCTTCAAGGTCTACTCGAAGAAGATCTTGATCTGAAATCTTGTCCACATTTTTACACTCAACCACCGGCAGACCAAGATTTATTGCGTTACGATAGAAGATTCTTGCGAAAGATCGGGCGATGATCGTACTTACACCTATATGCTTAAGCACAAGAGGAGCCTGTTCACGACTTGAGCCGCAACCGAAGTTCTTTCCAGCCACGATGAGGTCCCCGCTCCTAAACTTATCTGCGAAGTTTGGGTCAACCCCTTCCATCGCATGTTTTGATAGCTCATCGAGGTTAGTGATGTTTAGCTTGTACTTTCCCGGAATTATCAGATCCGTGTTGACATCGTCCCCGAGCTTCCAAACTCTCCCCTCGATCAGCCTGGTCATCTAATCCTCAACCTCCTCGGATCTGTTATCTCACCATAAATGGCTGTCGCTGCTGCTGTAGCAGGTGAAACCAGATAGATCTCAGCTTCCATGGATCCCATCCTTCCCCTGAAATTCCTGTTCGATGTTGATACGCAGACTTCTCCCGGCGCCAAGATGCCTTGATGCGCCCCTACACATGGACCACATCCCGGATTGCAGACCGTACTATCAGATTCCACGAAGGCTTCAATTAACCGCTCTTTTAACGCTTGGAGATAGACTCTCCTCGAGGCCGGGATGACGATCATGCGGACACCCTTCTCCACTTTTCTACCCTTCAAGATTTCAGCAGCTACACGCAGGTCTTCTATACGACCATTTGTGCATGATCCTAGAAAGACCTGATCAACCTCGAGGCCCTCAACGCTGCTCACGGGTTTGGCATTCTCCACCTGGTGTGGGCAAGCAACCTGCGGCTGAAGCTCAGAAGCATTGAATGTGACAGTCTGTGCGTACTGGGCGTCATGGTCACCGACGATCGGCTTCTCAGGCTTGAGTCCATGGCTGTCCAGATACTCAACAGTACTTCTGTCTGGCTCGATGATGCCTGTTTTTGCGCCCATCTCGACCGCCATATTGCAGAGAGTCAGCCTTCCATCAACACTCATCTCATCAACTGTCGAACCTCGGAACTCTATCGCTTGGTAGGTTGCACCGTCAGCCTTCACCGTTCCAACAGTCTTGAGGATCACATCCTTGGGCGTAACCATGTAAGGTAACGAGCCCTGCCAGATGACGCGCATCGTCTCCGGGACCTTGAACCATAGCTTGCCAGACATGAAGACAGCAGCCATCTCGGTTGAACCTATCCCTGTTGCGAATGCACCCAACGCGCCATAAGTACACGTGTGTGAGTCAGCACCGACGACTATCCTTCCAGGCTGGACGTAGCCGGACTCTACCATTAGCTGGTGGCATATGCCTGAGCCGACTTCGTAGAAGTTGGCCCGCTGTTCAAGAGCGAAATCTCTCATTCTCTTGTGAACCTTTGAGAAGGCTTCGGTTGCGCTTGGTGCCACATGATCAAGCACGAGGAATACTCGACTTGGGTTCCAGAGCTTTTCGCCTCTCATCTCTTCGAAGGCCTCTATGGCGAGAAGAGCTGTCCCATCATGGGCCATCGCGGCATAGACTTCAGCGACAATGATATCTCCAGCATACGCATCTTCACCTGAAGCCCTGCTGAGAATCTTCTCTGAAATGGTTTTTCCCAAATTGAAAGCCTCTACTTATTGATTC
>CAZBDB010000139.1:0-3975 GCA_964490655.1 uncultured Candidatus Bathyarchaeia archaeon
ATAGTACACCTAACAGTCGATACAGAGTATGACCCTCCCGAGGACTGGTACATAATTGGCGTGGAAAAAAGATAATCGAGCCTCGTTCGAACATGAGAATAGACCTGCACATCCATTCGAAAGATTGCTCTGATGGAAACCTCACTGTTGAAGAGATATTCAACGAAGCCAAGATCAGAAACATCGGATTGATGTCCATAACAGATCACGACTCGATCGGCTGTCAAGCGAAAGCCGTTCAATTGGCAAGGAAGAACGGCATTGGCTATATCTCTGGAGTTGAGTTGAGCGTAACCTTCTCGCATCCCAGATGTCGCGAGGGCCGATCAATATCGCTTGATTTTCTTGGTTACCAATTTGACATTGAGAACAAGGAGTTAGAGGACAAACTCAAGAAGATTGGAGAATATCGCGAAGAAAGAGCCTCGAGGATCTTCGACAAGCTAAATGCAGAATTTGAAGAAGAAGGAATTGAGAAGTTAACTCGCAGGGATCTCATGGCGATTCGAGAATCAGTTGATGGAGTACTGGGGAGACCACATATAGCGAACTATCTGGTGAGAAAGAGAATTGTCAGAACTGTACAAGAAGCTTTTGACAAGTATCTTGTGAAATGCAATGTTCCCAAGTATCCTCTCTACCCTGAAGAGGCATCAAGGCTGGTGAGGAATGCTGGAGGAATAGTCGTCTTAGCCCATCCGAACGATCCCCATGGAACCTCACTTGTGGCATTAACGAACTCGCTCAAAGAGCAAACTGAGATAATAGAAGAGTCGATACTGGAACGCATTGATGGCGTGGAGTGTTGGCACTCCAGAAACGACACTGCAACAACGAATCACTACGTGAAGTTTGCGAAGAAACATGGATTGATCATGACCGGCGGAAGCGACTGTCATCAAAAGCCTATTCTCATGGGAACAGTTGAGATCCCCGACTATGTGGCTGAGCAGTTCGACTATCAGTGATCTTCTATCGATTGAAGATTCTTCACGTAGGCGGAGGCAAGTTTGAAGTATGCTCTTGCTTCCTTTGTTGCTTCACTCTTTTCCTCGTCACCTATGTTGGGGTCCCTAAGTTTGAAACTGACAACTTTTCCACGGACGTAGGCTCTGTAGCACATGTAGAAGGGTAGAAGCTTCCTCAACTCTTGATCACCAGAATATTCGATATATCTCTTGACGAAGAAGTCAGATAGATCGCTTCGTCCTTTGAAGTCTAGGTCCATGGCTAGGAAGGCTATGTCTGATGCAACGTCAGAGTATCTGAATCTTTCGTTGAACTCTATCGCGTCGAAGATGTAGATTCTGTCTGTAACGAAGATGTTTCCTGAATGGATGTCTCCGTGGCAATCTCTGATTTTACCTTCCGCAACTCTCTTCTCGAAGAGCGAAGCATTTCTCTTCATGAAGTCATAGATTCTTTGACAGATCAGATTGAGATCATCCATCGATATCGTTTTTTCAACAAACTCTTGGGTCTGGTCGAAGTTCTCCCGCCAATTGGTTTCTATGATCGATAAGGAGCCGAACTCGCTTATCCTTCTGTTCGTTTCCGCCTTCGAATGGAACTGTGCGATGATCTCTGCCATTCTGTCGATGAGCGTGCTGTCCACCTTCTTCTCTTTGAGGAGTCTACTCATCATCCTCTCTTGAGGCATCCTCTTCATCTTCACAGCGTATTCAACCGTTTCTCCCTCGCTCTTTATCTTGATGACTTCTGATCTGTTGATTGGAACAACCTCTAGGTACATGTCACCGCACAGCCGCCTGTTGAGCTCTAACTCCTTCTCGCAGAAGAAACGTCTCTTCTCCAGGGTTGTGAAGTCTAGGAATGCGAGGTCTACAGCCTTCTTCACCTTATAGACAAAATCTCTTGTTAGGAAGACGAAGGATATGTGGGTCTGGATCAGCTCAATCTCGTCAACTTCTTCATCATAAGCCTCAGGCTTCATCAGAGCTTCCACGACTTGCCTTTGCATCGTCAGCACCTCTTTCTTCATGGAACTGCATCCAGATTTAGCTTTTGCACGCTCGCAGCATTAGATTTTCATTTTAGAAATCTGTCTGCGTAGTGGCACGCAGCCATGTGCCCTCCGATCTCAGTTAGAAGTGGCTCTTCTTCTTTGCATCTTTCCGTTGCAAAGGGGCATCTTGGATGAAACCTGCATCCACTTGGGGGTTCAATGAGGCTTGGGGGCTCCCCTGGAGGGATGTCTCTTAAGACCTTTCTATTTCCCGGATCTGGATCTGGTATTGCCCTTAGAAGGGCTTGAGTGTAAGGATGGAGTGATTGCAAGATGATGTCACGTATGTCTCCAGACTCGACTATCTTGCCGGCGTACATTATGAAGAGTCTTTCGGAGAAGTATTTGGTGGTAGCTAAGTCGTGGGTTACGTAGATGAAGCTTATCTTCATCTTTTCTTGAAGCTCTCTCAGAAGCGTAAGAATTTCTATCCTCACTGAGGCGTCGAGCATCGAGACTGGCTCGTCCGCTATCACTAGCTCCGGGTCAAGCGTCAGAGCCCTGGCGACTGCCACCCGCTGCAGCTGACCTCCACTCAGCATATGGGGATACTTAGGCGCGAAGTCCTCTATTGGGGTAAGCCTTACCTGTTGGAGGGACTCGTATACTCGCTTTCTTCTTTCTTGCTTGTTGCCTATCTTGTGTATTATCAATGGCTCCTCCAGTATTCTATGTATCGTGAAGAATGAGGGAAGTGCTGCGAAAGGATCCTGTTCGATCAATGCTGCTTCGCGGCGGTACCACATCAACTCTTTTTGGTCTAGGTTGGAGATGTCTCTTTCCTTGAATATGATCTTACCTTCAGTAGGTTCGTAAAGTCTCAGTATTGTCTTCCCAAGAGTTGTCTTGCCGCTTCCTGATTCTCCTACGAGAGAGATGGCTTCGCCCTTCTTCAAATCGAAGCTCACTCCGTCAACAGCTTTTACATAGTCGGGGTTTGCGAAGATTCCTCTCCTCAGTTCAAACCATTTCCTCAGGCTTTCGACGCTCAATAGCTTATCGTTATCGCTCGTCTTTCTCACCGGGTTGCTCGTATAGCCAGCATCTAACATAATGGCCTGACCCTAGGTCGAAATTAGTTGGGCTCTCCTTCATACATTTGTCAAATGCATATGGGCATCTAGGATGGAATCTACATCCGGATGGTGGGTCGATTAGGCTCGGTGGAGCCCCTCGGATGAACTCCAGTTTTTTATCGGTCCTTAATGTTGGCACGCTGGCCATAAGTTTTTGTGCATACGGGTGTGATGGCTTCAGATAAAATTCTTCGGCGTCTGCTATCTCTGCGATTTCTCCAGCATACATAACAGCAACTTTGTCCGCTAGCTCGCTGCTTAGTGCTATGTCGTGGGTGATGAAGATGTAACTTAAGTTCAGCTCATTCTTGAGCTTTTTGAGCAGGTTCATTATGTTTGCTTGGGTTATTACGTCAAGGGCCGAGGTGGGCTCGTCTAATATGATAATTTGAGGTTTGGCAATGAGTGCCATCGTTATTACGGTTCTTTGCTTCATTCCGCCGCTGAGCTCAAAGGGGTATCTTTCTACGAAGGATTCGTGTATTCCTACCATCTTCAGGGCTTCTGAAGCTTCCTTTAATGCCTCTTCTTTTCTGATGCCGTCATGAATCAGCAGTGGCTCGGCTACTTGATAACCTATCTTCAATACAGGGTTGAGTGAATTCATCGCACCTTGAAAGACCATCGAGATTTTGTTCCATCTCACTTCCTTTCGGAATCTTGTGGAGTTCAGCTCCATTATATTCTGTCCGTCTAGGAAGACTTGCCCTTTGTAGTTTTGTATGTTTCTTGGTAGCAGTCTTATCACCGCCTTGGCCATGGAGCTTTTCCCACATCCAGATTCGCCGACTAAGGCTAAGGTCTCTCCTTTACGCAGGTCGAATGAAACATTATCTACAGCTCTTACTGTCCCCTTCCTAGTAGCGTAGTATA
>CAZBDB010000140.1:0-3973 GCA_964490655.1 uncultured Candidatus Bathyarchaeia archaeon
GGATTCGACCATTTCGAGACCGTTGAGAAGTATGATGCCCTCCTAGACAGGAAGATAACTGTGACCAAGATTGTGGCTAGAGATCCATTAGCGATTGGTGGCCGTCCAAGAGGCTGCTTAAGAGACATCGTCCCTCAAGATTATCCTGCTGTCTTTGGAACTGAGAACGAGGTGAAGGTGTGGGAGGCAGCTATAAGGTATTACGAGTGCTATATCTACGACGAAAGATTGGAGCCTGGGATGCCGTACCAGATCAAGGATTGGAATCTGGTTCCCGTGAGAGACAAAGAAGTCGAGAAGAAGGTCCAGAGCCTTCTAAAATCACAATTCAAGGACGAACCTGATGATCTGCTGCCTGACTTGAACGTTTGGGCCAGGCTCCTAGAGTATCCGGCGCCTGAGATGAGAAGGGCAGCACTTGACATCGAGGTCTCCTCGCCTGTGGCGACACGTGTCCCTGATCCGCATGAGGCATCCAACGAGGTCATCTGCACTACTTTGGCCGGTTCAGACGGAAAGAAGAGGGTTCTACTCCTTAAGCGTGAAGGCGTTGAAGAGGGCGATCTTACGCTTCCTCCAGATGTGACCATCGAGTTCTATGAATCAGAACGGGAGATGCTTAAGGCAATCTTCAGGACGTTGCTAGATTATCCATTCGTCTTAACCTTCAACGGAGACGACTTCGACCTAAGGTACCTGTACAACAGGGCCTTCAACCTGGGCCTTGGCAGAGATGAGATCCCGATAGAGCCTGCGCGAAGAGTCTGCACGCTGAAGTATGGGGTCCACATCGACCTCTACAAGTTCTTCTTCAACCGCTCGATCCAGATCTACGCCTTTGCACAGAAGTATCGGAACGTGACGCTTGACGAAGTCGGCGAAACATTGCTTGGACAGCCGAAGCTAAGCATCTCGAAGCCGATTTCCGAGTTATCCTATGGTGAACTAGCCAAGTACTGCCTCAACGATTCAGAGATAACCCTGAACCTCACCACCCATGATGACGACCTTGTTATGAAGCTGATCTTGGTCTTGACTAGGATCAGCAGGATGCCTATGGAGGATGCGAGCCGACAAGGGGTCTCCCGCTGGATTAGGAGCTTCATGCAGTATGAGCACAGACGTAGGGGCATGCTGATCCCGAATAAAGAGGACATCATAGCCGTTAAGGGCGAAACAACGACAAAGGCGATAATAAAGGGTAAGAAGTACAAGGGCGCGATCGTGGTTGACCCTGTTCCTGGAACACACTTCAACGTCGCCGTCATGGACTTCCAGAGCCTATACCCGTCAATAATAAAGGTCGACAATTTGGGATATCAGTCCATACTCTGTTCCCATGAAAAGTGCAGAGACAACAAGGTTCCGGACACGCCTCACTGGATCTGCAAGGAACAGAGGGCTCTTGAAAGCGCGTTGATAGGTTCTCTCAGAGACCTCCGAGTCAACTGGTACAAGCCGAAGGCAAAGGGTCCAGACCTGCCCAAGGAGTTGCGGAACTGGTACAACGCGATCCAGAGCGCGTTGAAGGTCATACTCAACGCTTCCTATGGAGTCTTCGGCGCAGAGGCCTTCGACCTCTACTGTCCTCCAGTGGCCGAGGCGACAGCGGCTATCGGTAGGAACATAATAACCCAGACGATCGAGAAGGCTCGTGAGCTGGGCATCGAGGTGATATACGGCGATACTGACAGCCTCTTCCTGAAGAATCCATCCGTTGATGAGATGAAGGCTTTGTCGGAGTGGTCTGAGAAAGCCTTGGATATGGAATTAGAGCTGGACAAGTTCTATCGCTACGCTGTTCTCAGTTCAAGGAAGAAGAACTATCTAGGGGTCTTAGAAGATGGGACCGTCGACGTTAAAGGACTGACCGGGAAGAAGAGGCATATCCCGCTGCTCATAAAGAGCTCTTTTGACGAGATGGAGGCAAGGCTCAGCCGAGTGAAGACCCCAGCCGACTTCCAGCACGCTAAGAAAGACATTCGCAGCATCATCCGTGACTGCTATCTCAGGTTGAAGGACCGTAAATGGGACGACTTGAACGACGTCGCTTTTGAGGTTGTGTTAGGAAAGTCCATTGAATCCTACACGAAGACTACGCCGCAACATGTCAGGGCTGCACGTCTTCTCAAGGATAGGGGAAGAGAGATAGAGGCCGGAGACTTGATAAGGTTTGTAAAGGTTATCAAGCCGCCACACGTTAAACCCGTTGAGCTCGCATCTAGGAACGAGATAGACGTCAGCAAATATGTTGAGCTATTAGGCTCGACTTTCGACCAGATTCTGGATGCCGTAGGCTTGGAGTTTGACGAGATCATAGGCAGAACCAAGCTCGAACAGTTCATGTTCTGAATGAACTTCATATTATATTCTTATTCGTCAGTGAGTCAAGCCCGATACCGATTCCAGGCCCCGATTTTTACGGGCGTATGCTCAATTGAAGGCAGATCTCTTTCATCGAGCCTCCGTTTTCCCTTAACTAATGAACTAGAAGCGAGAAGCCGCTTTACGGATGTATCAGTAGAATCTTGGTTGAAGAGCAAGACTCGCTCATTGTTTGGATTGCTTGTGCATAATGTCGCGTATGATCAAGATCACGCGGAAGGCTATTCCCGCTAAGACTGCTACTAGGACTAATCCATCAGTAATCGTCATACAATCCGTGATAGGGATTGTGCAACAGATCTGATAAATATGCGAGAAAGAATGTTTCGAATGAAGGCTCAGAAACGGAGTACCTACAGAAATGGGAAGGTTGAGGGTTTAGAGTTCTTCTGTCAAGCCTTTGAATGCTTGATAAGCTATTATGAGCACCCCGAGGATTAGGCCGATTGAGGCTATCACGTCAATGACAGACAAGGCGGAGCACGACAGAAATATGCGAAGTAGTCTTCTTAACTGTTGAGAAAACCTGTTATGGAATCTCTTTCTAGAGAAAAATGGGAAGCTAGCTGGAGTTTGACTTGGTTCATGGCGGAGCAGAAAGCCTCAAACATCAAGGCCTCTGGACAGACGATAAACTGCTTCGGATTCGAGATCTATCGGACAAATGCCTCAAGGAGTTCGCATACTACGTGAGTTCAACTGTTCTCCCGATGTTTTCGGACAGAGCCTTCTCATAGGCTAGCTGTGCTGTTACGGCGTCCTGTATTGCCAATCCGGTTGAGGTGAAGACTGTTATCTCCTGCGGGGAGGATCTTCCATCTTTTAGACCGGCCACGATCTCGCCTATGCTCCCCCAGATATCCTCTTTCTTGATCATGCCCTTGGCCAGGGCCACACCTATCTCGCCACAATGTGATGCCTGCTCCCAATCGTCCACAACTATCTTGGCTCTCTTCAGTATGGATGGATCAAGCTCCTCTTTTGTCGGGGCGTCTGCTCCGATGCAGTTTAGATGCATGCCTTCAGAGATCCATTCATCCATTACTATGGGATGCGTGGATGGCGTAGTTGTAACCACGATGTCGGCTCCCTTAACGGCCTTTTCAACGCTTTCAACCGGGACAAGTTCGGATGGATGGCCGCATTGCGGCTCCATGTCCTCTATGAACTTTTCTCTCGCTTCTCTCGCCTTGTCGCAAACCCTGACTTCTTTAAGCTGTCCATAGACTGACAAGAGTGCCATAAGCTGTGTTCTTGCCTGTACGCCCGCTCCAACTAAACCTACAACTTTGGAGTCTCTTCGAGCTAAGTGTTTTGCCGCTATCCCGCCTGCTGCACCTGTTCTCAAAGCGGTTAGATAGGCCCCGCCCATGATGGCTATCGGCGCGCCGGTTCTCGGATCTACGAGAATCATCGTCGCCATAACTGTTGGCAAGTCGTAAGATGAAGGGTTGTTCGGGTGGGAGTTGACAACCTTTACAGCTGCTATCTCCATCCTTTCGAGGTATGAGGGCATAACCCTTAGGTCGCCGCCGTATCTCTCAAAGAAGAGGTAGGGCTTTGAGGGCATCTGTACGTGGCCTAAGCC
>CAZBDB010000141.1:0-1872 GCA_964490655.1 uncultured Candidatus Bathyarchaeia archaeon
AACATATCCGGCGTATGCGCGATCATGTGGAGGAAGCTGATGTCCGTCAAGACTGGGGCACGATTGTATAACGCCTCACGGATCGTGATGGCGGAGACTGGGTCGATGTAGAGCTGGGACACTCTCCTTCCGAACGCGGTTGCATAGATTTCTGCCTTGTTAACGTCGATCATCTTCTCGTCGTAGAGAAATTTCAAAACCTTTGCGATCGTCCCCTTGATCATCTGAATGTCATACTGGTATGCATAGAAAGTTCCGCCGAAGAAGTCGTGGATGCCTTGCTCAGAATGAGCGAATCCAGAGGCAATAGTGGCCAGAACATGAGACCTGAGGACCTTCTCAACTCCCAGCTTCGACCATATCCGCTCCGGCTTGGCCATGACATAACTTTCTAAGAGGTAGTCTCTCTCCTCTTCGGTCTTAGCGATCAGGACCGATTCGCCGATCCTGTCATACTTCGGTCGGCCTGCCCGTCCAACCATCTGCTTGTATTCCAGGACTGATATGGGGTAATAGCCATAACCTGGCTCATACCGCCTGTAATTGTTTATGATCACCCATCTTGCTGGGAGGTTGACGCCGAAGGCCAAAGTCGGGGTTGCCGTTATAACCTTAAGTTTCCCATCGCGGAAGGAGTCTTCGATGATCCTTCTTTGGCCTGAGGATAGACCTGCATGATGAAAACAAACCCCCCTCCTAGCGAGATCTGCAAGTAGATCGCTTATCCTCGTTCTTTCGCCTGCGGAGAGGATCGCCTCAGCAACCCGGTTCAAGGAACGCTTAATAGGCTTCGAGAGCGTGCTACTGACGTCGGCAGCCGCTTTCTTAGCTAGGCTTACAGCGTTCCTTCTTGTCGAGGCAAAAATGAGAGCCTGGCCGCCCGAGGCGATGGCGTGGAGAGCTAGATTCACGGAGGGATTCGATCCCTTCTTGTTTATCCTTATGGTTCCGCCGTCTTTGAACTGTACCTCATCGTCCAGTAGGACTCCTTCCCTTAATGTGACCGGTCGCCATTCGGTCGTGATCGGTACGGCCTTCAGCCATTCAGCAGCTTCATCAGAGTTCCTCACGGTGGCGCTGAGGGTGAGTATCTGCATGCTGGGGTTCACCTGTTTGAGACGTGCAAGGACCACTTCGAGTGTGGGTCCTCTGTCCGCATCGTTCATTAAGTGAATTTCGTCTGCTACGACAAGGGAGACGTCGTCGACCCATTGCGCCCTATGCCTCAAGAGTGAGTCGCACTTCTCGTTGGTCGCTATGATTATGTCGTATCTGGCCAGCCATGGGTCGTTGCTGTCGTAGTCACCTGTGCTTATGCCGACGCTCACCCTTCTGCCGTTCCTCTTCCTTAAGGCTGTGTACTTCCTGAACTCTTGGAACTTCTCGCTGGCCAAAGCTCGAAGCGGAGCTAGGTATAGAACCTTCCCTTCTCTCTCGAGTACATGTTTTATGGCGCATAACTCAGCTACGAGTGTCTTGCCTGAGGCAGTGGGACTAGCGAGAACAAGGTTTTTCCCTTTGAGCGCCCCTGCTTTGATCGCCTCTTCTTGAGGTGGGTAGAGCTCTGAAATTCCCGATTTCAAGATTATCTGCTTAGATGGCTCAGGAATCGATAGGTCTATGGCCCTCAATCTTGCCACTTGCTTCGTTTCACGTTCTCTTAAGGTATCCTCTCCGTGGCTCGAATATTGTGCCTTCCCTGCGGAGTTGGGCTATGAGTCTCTCAGCTTCTTCGTTTGAGATGTCAAATTCGATTCGTAACCTTTCTAATAAAGGTGACTTCTCTACAATGCCGGTTTCCTTCTCCATCTCGGCTAGAGCACTCAAGATAGCCCGCAGTTTGTCACGTAGACTCTTCGGTTTACCAGTCAT
>CAZBDB010000141.1:1972-3969 GCA_964490655.1 uncultured Candidatus Bathyarchaeia archaeon
CCGCTCGTATACAGCCCTCTCGGCGCGACGGCCTGCACGTATCTGAGAAGCTGCGACTTGGCTGTGCCTGGATCGCCGATCAAGAGAACGTTCAGTTCTCCCCGTATCGTTATGTCCGGAAGCTGCTTTTTAATCCCGCCGAAGAGGAGGAGCATGATCGCTTCTTTGATATGCTCTAAGCCATAGATCGAGGGAGCTATCGAACCTATGATCTTGCGATGTATCCAAGGGTCCTTAGAAAGCCTGAATATCTGCCTCTCTTCCTCGGGAGAGATGGAGAGCGTCTCAGCCTCCTTGCCAGCTGAGTCGATGAAGTTAGCCTCGAGCTGCAGATTAAAGGCTCTAAGTTTGCCAACTCTGGGATAGGATGGCGCCTCAGCCCGTACCGTACCTACGATGTAGACCCTGTCGCCAGGTCTGCCCGTGTCAACTATATCCTTACCTATAAGATCGATATCAAGAGACCTAGGTGTCTGGCCCGGAGGCAGTTCCTCAGGATACTCCTGAATTCGAATCCTTTGTGAGTCGATGAACTCTGACTCTTCCTGAACGAAGTCGAAGGGTCCCGTTCTTCCACACTGGGGGCACTTAGCGGGGAAGGTTAGAAATGTCCCGGACTGTGCGTTATCGGTTTTTTGGAGGCATCTTCGGCACATGAACATTGCAAGCGTAACGAGGGGACGGACGACAGTGGCTCGGGTGATTATGCCCTCGATCATTACAAGCTTGCCGACGTGCTCTGAACCCAAGTCTCGCATCTGAGTCAGGCGAGAGAGATCGCGGAATCTGACTGTTACGCCTATGTCCTTGATCTTCTCTGCGTACTCTGGATCCTCGAATCGTAGCTGGTCGAAGGCAGCGGCATTTGCGTACTCGAGATACTCGTCGGGTTTTTCAATTATGCTCTCGGCTAGGGGTTGATCAGCCATTAACAGATCTTCGAAATAGATTGTGAGTGAGAATGAGCCCTTGATGGCCATCTGGGAGAGCCACTGGCGGTATCTGTCTGATTTGAGGAAATTCTGGAATCTTTCCTGAGGCTTCTCCAGTATTAGCTCGGTCAAGGCTCTACCTCTCCTTGGCTATAGAATCTTAGCTTTCCAATCACTTATAATGCTTCTTAGCTCCTCGTACAACTTGCGTTCTTCGGCTGTGAGGTTCCTAAGGACCTGTTCAATGCTGCCAGAAGCCGAGGCGAGAGAGATTATCTTCTTCAACCGACAGGTGACGATGTCTTGCGAGAGCCTCTTCGTCGTTTCGTGTTGTTTCATCTTCTCAAGGTTGTTGCGCGAGGACCTCTTCAACCCTGCAAGTAGATGACGTAATCTCGGATAAAATGTCTCAGGTAGGGAGGATATCTCACTTGCGGGCTGTATCCTTTCAGTCCATTGGATCTTGTAGAGCCTAGATGCATCGAGTGTCTCTTCATCAGTTAACCGAATTGCCCCTGATTTCTCCAGTTCCTTGGCTATCCAAAACTTGACGGAGTACTCGTTTCCTTCTCCGAAAGGGCCGACCTCTACGCCTACGAGGTTGATCTTCGGCTGGTTTCTTAGGGCGATAACTGTGACTGGTGTATTCTCATAGATGAGATCGGCGTCCTCGATCGATGAGGCTCTCGATGCCAACTGATTCCCCCCAAATTACAGACTAGAAGCTACATAAGCAATGAGTGAAGATGAATATAAGACTAATTTCGGTCGAATGTGGATTCATGAGGAGGACTGTTCGCATCGTGCGATTCTCTATTAGGTTGTGTTGCTTCTGGTGTTATAACCAGGTTCACTCCGCCCTCTATTAGAGATCTAAAACACTGGAACAATGAGAGAGGCCATCTTGTAGAGAAGCATGCTCATGATGGCTGTAGAAGGCACTGTTAACGCCCATGTTAGAACTAGACGGGCTATTATCGACTTATCGACGGCTCTGCGATTCTTTCCAAGGCCAACACCTATGATAGCGCCGACGCTTGCTATGGAGGTTGAGATCGGCAAACC
>CAZBDB010000142.1:0-3964 GCA_964490655.1 uncultured Candidatus Bathyarchaeia archaeon
TGGGAGAAGTGCATATTCAATATCGAGATCACCAACTTCTCGAAGCGAACACCTGACGAGGTTGTTCCAGAAGAGATTAATGGGAAAAGAGTTAAGCTCGTCCGTTATTGCTGCTTTGACTGGCATTACAAGCTCGGCGTCAGGAAGACGTTTGAGCCTGACGAGACTGAGGCTTTGTTAGCTGGAAAACCAATAGAGACTGTTTACTGGTAGACACTTTTTCTGTTCAGATTTCCTTCTATGGGCCTTGGTTTCGGGACGACTTGCAATATGCACTTAAGATAGAAAGTGCAGATTCTCATTGAGCAGATGCTCATGTCTACGGATAAAGAAGCAATGTTAGACGAGTTCTGCCGGATCTTGAAGAAGATCGACGCGTTAGAGTTCGGAACCTTCAAGCTCTCAAGTGGACGAGTCACACCATACTATATAGATTTGCGACTTGTCTCGAGCTTCCCTGACGCCTTCCGCGAGGTCCTTGGATTCTGCGTCAACTACGTAAGAACCAGCCTGTCTGAGGGCTTTGACCGGATCGCTGGCATACCGATCGCTGGCATTCCATTTGCATCCATTCTCGCATATAATTTGAATACTCCCTTCATATTCATCAGACAAGGCGTCAGGCTGCACGGGAGAGAGCGCCGCGTAGAGGGTGTGCTCATCTCTGGAGATCGCGTCCTCTTGGTTGACGACTTGATCACGACGGGTTTGAGCTTAAGGAGGGCTGCTTCGGCCGTCAGATCTGAAGGCGGTGTGGTGACGGATGCCTTTGTCCTGTTGGATAGGCAGGAAGACGGAAGGGAGAGGCTGAGTGATGAAGGAGTTAGGGTTCATTCTCTGTTCAGAATTAGCGAGGTGGCCAAGAGACTCTATGAGATGGATGTGATCACAGAAGATCAGCTGGAAACAGTGGCGAAGCAGGTTAAAAGGTGAAGTGTTACTTCAGTGGAACGTACATGCTGCTCCGGCTGGCCCCGATTCCTGGGGTTCCATGCCTGACCGGCTTGTTCGTTATGGCGAACTCGCCTAGATAGTGCCCGATCATCTCTGGTTTTGTCTCCACGGGGACGAACTCCTTCCCGTTGTGCACCATTAGGGTCACCCCAACCATCTCTGGGAGGATGATCATGTCTCTGGCATGGGACTTTATGACTTCCTTCTTATCCCCGTCAGATTCCTTCACACTCCGGATCTTCTCGAGCAGTTTTCTCTGTTCAATCGTTAGGCCGCGCTGTAGACTCCTCCTCTGACGAGCCGGGAGCAAGCGTATGAAGTCATCCATCGAAATCTTCTGCAAGCTCTCGTATGTGTATCCACGATACTTGAACTCTCTAGGCATTCTACCACTTCAGAAATAATTGAATCTGGTGGGACCTATTAAACGTTTCCAAATGTCAGCAAGGCTAGGAATCTATCTTCTTCTTTTTCTCTTGCCTGCTCTCCTTGCAGCAATGAGGCCTACCTTCTTGCCTGGGGGGGCATTCCTCGACACTGTTGTGACCTTTCTCGCACCTTTCTTGCTGCTTCCGTAGGGGTGGGCAGCGGCGACCATAGCTCTTCCACGGGTTCTTGGATATTTGTGCCCCTTTGCCTTCATCCAATGGAACTTTGCACCGGCCTTTAATAGGGGTTTGTCGACTCTTCCAGCGGCGGAGACAACGCCGACCGTTGCTAGGCAAAGGTCGTTGACATACTTCGTCTTCCGTGACGGTAACTTTATCATGGTCCCGTATGGTGTGTGAGAGACCACAGTCGTGTATGATCCTGAGGAACGTGCGAGCTTTCCTCCGTCCCCTGGAGAGAGCTCGATGTTACAAACAATAATCCCTTCAGGAATCTTCCCTATAGGCAGGACATTGCCGACGTCGATGTGAGCCTTTCCCCCGAGTTCTATTACTTGTCCTTCGTGAACGCCTTCAGCTACGACGGAGTTGTAGATTTGATCGTTTTCTAGCTCTATTAATGCTAGTGGTGATCCTCTTCCAGGATCGTGAAGAAGCTTAGCGACTTGTGCTCGAATCACGCCTTCCCTAAGATCCTTGGTCAGGTTCGGGTAACGTGCTGGCGCCACCCTTTTATGGGTTGATGCTCTGAATGTCTGTGAACCCCTCCCACGCCTTTGAACGCGGATTCTTTTTCCCACTGTTCTGTTCTCCTATAGGATTCCGAGCTTTATGGCTACATCTGCGGCTTTGTAGTCTGGTTCTAACTTAACGAACGCCTTCTTTCTACCTCTGGGCGTTATTAAGGTGTTGACCTTGCTGACCTTGACCTCGTAGAGCTCCTCAACGGCTTTCTTCACGTCAACCTTGTTAGCTTTTATGTTAACGATGAAGACTAGTCTGTTTTCTTCTTCAATTTGTCGGGTTGTGGATTCGGTCATTATCGGGTGAAGAATGACTTCTTGTGGGTTCAAGCCGCCCTCCTCTCAGTTAGTTCTCTAAGCTTCTCAATGCTTGAGCTAGACCATAGGGTGAGCCTCCCAGGATGGGTTCCGGGAGCAAGAAGCTCAACGTTCAAACTATCCACGGTGACGATGTCTACGCCTGGGATGTTGTGGGCCGCCGCCACTATGCCTTCATTCTTCGAGACCACGATCAGCGGGCCTACGGCGACCTTCTTTCTCCTCCCTCTCATCTTGCCTTTCCCGGCGCGGGTCTTTATGCTCTGTCTTACACGGTAAACATCCGGCAGTACGCCTAGCTCTAGTAGGGCATTCATTACATCGCTGGTCTTCCTTAGACTCTGGATCTCATCGGTAGCCACCAATGGCAAATCCGGCACATCATCGGCGACGTGTCCTCTCGACTCAACCGTCTCCCTTGACGCTGTGGCGGCTATAGCCGAGTATAAGGCAAGGCGTTTCTCCTTTCTGGGGATATTCTTCGCGATTTTTTTCTCAACGACAGGAGGATGTGCGGACCTGCCTCCCACAGTTCCCGGGGCAAGAGCAGCTCTATCCCTTCCTCTCAGCCTCGGAATCCTAGAGATGCCTCTCCCGACACCCCAGGACTCAGCGGTTGTTCTCTTGCCCGCGTATTTGTCTCTTCCCTGTGGCTGTATGCGGTGTGATTGCAGGGTCACGACGGCTTTCTTTATTACATCAGGTCGGATTGGAGACTTGAATACTTTAGGGAGGCGAACTCTCCCGACGGGTTTACCATTGAGATCGAAGACCTTCGATGACGCCTTGCCCATCGTCTCTTCCTCCCTACTTTCCCTGCTGAGACTCAAGGGAAAGATAAGTCATCTCGGGCGCTCCTTCTGGCATAATCTTCGGGGGTCTAGCTGGATATCTCAGCCTTATCAGCCTCTTCGCAGGACCTGGAACGCTTCCGCGGATCAGTATATACTCTCCTCTGCTAGGACCGTACCTTAGGAAGCCTCCTTTTGGCGTTACTTCGCTTCCGTTCTCGCCGATCTTCAAGATCCGCTTATTGTATTCTGTTCTTTGGTGGTATCCCATTTGACCAGCTCTGGGCACAGTGTACAAAACCCGAGATGGATGCCACGGGCCTAATGTGGCGATCCCCCTCTTCGTCTTTCTGGCTTTATGCTGCAGTATCCTGACACCCCATCTCTTGACCGGGCCTTGGAACCCTTTGCCTTTCGTTACCGCGATGACATCCAATAATTGGCCTTCTTTGAAGATTTCCTTGGCGGAAATAGTCTTGCCTAGAAGGTTCTTCACGTATCCGAACTGCTCCTCGATCGTTCCTCCCCCGATCTTGATCTCCATCAGATCTGGTTTCTTCTTCGGAACACGCGTCAGCCTAGGCTGAGTTGCCGCAATAACTCTGAACTCGACTATCCTGTCCAAGTTTTCCTTGATCTTCTTGAGGTCCTCTTCGAGATCTGGGTTTTCCTTTATCCCTGGAATCCTTCCGAAGTCCTTCGGAAGCTTCTGAGCCCAAACCTCGGTGAATGTCTTAAGGCCTACTGTATCCCTTTTGTAGGCTCGAAC
>CAZBDB010000143.1:0-1331 GCA_964490655.1 uncultured Candidatus Bathyarchaeia archaeon
ATCGAAGAGGAGAAACTCAAGAGAGCCATAATAACCATAAGAGACCTGGAGCTGGCCACTTCCATTACGGACCTGGGAGGAGGAGGACTATCCAGCGCAGCCGGCGAAACCGCACACAGATTCGGCTGCGGAGCCCAGATTGAACTCGACAGAGTGCCACTGAAATATCCGAACATACCACCTTGGGAGATCTACATCTCCGAGTCCCAAGAGCGAATGCTCCTCACAGTCAGAGAAGAGAATGTAGATCGCGTCCTAGAGGCATTCAACGCCGAAGATGTACAAGCCACCGTGATTGGCCAGCTAACGGACGACGGTAGTCTCAAGATCAACTACAATGGCGAGACCGTAGCCAACCTGAACATAGAGTTTCTTTTCAGCCCTCCGAAGGTCGACAGAGTAGCGGCGTGGACAACAGCTCAACATGTAGAACCCATCTTTGAGACGCCTGAAGATCTTACTAGCCACCTATTAGATGTTCTAGCTTCACCAAACGTAGCCAGCAAGGAATCCGTCATCAGAACCTACGACCACGAGGTAAAGGGAAACACCGTCCTGAAACCCTTATGCGGCTTGAACGACGGCCCCAGCGACGCCTCAGTGATCAAGCCCCTATCCAACTCTTGGAAAGGAATCGTGATCTCGTGCGGCATGAATCCACAATACGGCAAAATAGATCCATACTGGATGGCCGCCTCAGCAATAGACGAAGCGATCAGGAACAACACGGCGGTCGGCGGAAGAAGAATAGCTCTGTTAGACAACTTTGTCTGGGGAAGCCCGGAGAAACCCGATAGACTAGGCTCTTTACTTCGAGCATGCGTGGCCTGCTACGACTTCGCGAAGGGTTTCGGGGCACCCTTCATCAGCGGGAAGGACAGCCTCTACAACGAGTCACCTGTCGGCCCGGTCACCCCAACACTCCTAATAACGGCCGTCGGGCTCGTTCCTGACGTGAGGAAAATAGTCTCCATGGACTTGAAGCAGCCAGATAACCTCATCTATTTGGTCGGTCTCTCATACCCAGAGCTGGGAGGTTCCCAGTATTGCAGACTCAAAGGCTACATCGGAAAAACCGCGCCGAGAGTAAGGCTTGAACAGGCAAAGGAAACAGTGAGCTCACTTATCAAGGCGATAGACGCGGGATACGTAAGGGCGTGCCACGATCTCTCAGAGGGAGGCCTGGCCGTCGCGTCGGCTGAGATGGCTTTCTCAGGAGGATATGGAGCGACCATAGATCTTGCTAGTGTCCCAAGATCGAAGAGCTCGTGGAGCGACCATCAGCTCCTCTTCTCGGAGTCGAACAGTCGGTTTCTTGTGGAGGTGCCCGA
>CAZBDB010000143.1:1431-3957 GCA_964490655.1 uncultured Candidatus Bathyarchaeia archaeon
TTAGGATCCCGGTCGCTCACGCCGAAGGGAGATTTCTCTTCCAGAAAGAGAAGGAAGATGAGCATCTGAAGGATCTGCGCGATAATGATCAGCTCGTCTTCAGGTACTGCAAAGAAGGAGGCGAACCTGCCGAGGGAGAATATCCAGCAAACCCGAACGGCTCATTCCATGATATTGCGGGAATCTGCAATCCGGAGGGAACCGTGTTTGGGTTGATGCCTCATCCAGAGAGGGCGTATTACGGTTGGCAGCTGCCGGACTGGACGAGAAGCGAGGCGCCAGATAAGTATGGGGACGGCAGGCTCATATTCGAGTCTATGGTCAACTACCTCTTGGAGAGGTTTTGAACAGAAAACGATTTATAAACAGCATCTTGGTTATCTCTAGCCGGCTTAATGCCTGAGAATATGACAAGAGAGACAGGTCAGTCTGCCATGAGGGCTAACGAAGAGACTGCGGCGGCTACTTCAGAACCGAAGCCAAGTACGGCTGGTAGATTGTTGAAGAACGATCTAGTTGTGACTTTGATTCTCATGGGCCTCGTGGTGGTCGGTGTCTTGATCTTCAGAGAGATCTTGGCAATCACCTTAAGGACAGACTATCCTTTGCACACGCCGATCTCTACGAGCATGCAGCCAACCCTGAATGTTGGGGACTACCTCATAGTCCAGGGAGTGGTAGATGATTCAGAAATAAATGCTGATAAGGAAATGGGAGATATAATCGTCTTTCGTAAGCCAACTGATCCCGATGAGTTTATCGTGCATAGGGTGATAGAGAAGACTTGGAACGAGCAGGAGGGGAGATTCCACTTTAAGACGAAGGGGGATAACAACAGATCATCTGATCCCTGGAGTATTACAGTAGATGATATAATCGGCAAGGTTGTCTGGAAGATCCCGCTTTTGGGCTACATAAAGATTTTCCTGGGGACACAGATCGGCATGGTGATGGTCGTAATCCTATTCTTGATTCTGATCCTCTTAGAAGGCTGGAAATAGTAGACAGGAAAACCAAACTTAAACCTTAATGAGGAAGAACAGATTAACATAATGCTAGAACTGAGTTTATTTAAGGGATAATCTCTTGCAAGGCTCTTTCCTCATAGATGCTGATGCCGACTCCGAGGGCGTTAAGCTCTACTTCTATGATGCTGCGCAAGACAGAAGATCAGAGTTTGCAGACTCTTCCTACAAGCCGTACTTTCTTACCCGGCACCCGATCATCGGGGATGATGAGAAGATAATCGAGGACATGAATGGTAGAACAAGTGTTCTTGAGAAGGTCGACCTGTTCACGGGAAAAGTGAAGAAGGTCACCAAAGTCGAGCTGAACTATCCATCGAATGTAGAAAGGATGGCCGAACAGCTCAAGCAGCACTGGGAGAGCAGGATTCCTCCAACCCTAAGTTACGTATATGACCATGGCTTGACATTCGGCGGTCTCTATCTTATGGAGGATGATCGGTTCAAGCCGGTCTTGGATGTCCCAGCTGATCTGATGTTGAGGTTCGAGGAGAGGTTCTCCGATATAGAGAGGAGCGACCCATCGAAGTATGAGCTGATAGCCTGGTATTTCAAGCTCTGTTCTCAGCGCGTTCCGGAAGTTTCTCTCAGAAAGTTTGGACTTGAAGACACTGACAGGACGAGAATATATCGTTCTTTTATGTTGTCTAGGATAACGAATCTCCCTGTTCCCCTTGCGTACTCCAGCCGTCACGTAAGCACATGGATCAGGTCTATGCTCCATGCGTATCTCAGAAGAAAGAACATCCTGATCCCTAGGTCTCGTGAGTTGAGGCGCGGCGGGTCGAAAAGAAGCGTCCAAGGCGCCTTAACCTTCCAGCCCAAAAGCGGAATATACTTCAACACAGTCGTCGTCGACTTCGAGAGCCTCTACCCAAGCCTCATAGACGCCTACAATCTGTCCTACGAGACCGTTAACTGCAACCACTCTGAATGCACCGCAATCTATGTTCCCGATCTGACCCACCATGTCTGTACGCAGAGGAGAGGAGTCTACTCCGTTCTAGTCGGCGCGTTGAAGGATCTGCGAATCAAATGGTTCAAACCCCTTTCTCGCGACTCTTCGCTACAAAATGAGGAGCGGCGATTGGCTCAGGTGGCATCGGACCTTCTCAAGCTCATTCTAGTCTCCAGTTATGGTGTGACCGTCAGGATACATGGTCTCGCTCAGCCCGCCTTGGCGGAGTCTATAACGGCATATGGCAGGCATTCTCTGCAGGAGAGCTGGAATATGGCGGAGAACGCCGGGCTCCATCCCATCTACGGAGATACGGACTCGTTGTTCTTGGACTATCCTGGGGAAGACCAAGTCAACTGGCTGATGGGGACTGTGAGGGAGAAACTTCGGCTGGACTTGGCGGTGGATAAGAGATACTCAGTCTGTGTGCTGCCGAGGGCCATGAAGGCCTACTTTGGAATTCGGATGGACGGGACGCCGGATGTGAAAGGCGTCACAGCCATAAAATCCAACTCACCCCCCTTCATACAAGATGTCTTCACT
>CAZBDB010000144.1:0-3942 GCA_964490655.1 uncultured Candidatus Bathyarchaeia archaeon
TTCGCCTATACTCCCCATGCCAATGTGCTCGTGTCTGTCGATACGTGATCCCAGATTACCTATCGAGTCATTCAAATGGACAAGTTTCACGCGTTCAAAGCCCACCGTCTCATCAATCTTCCTGATCGTATCTTCCACGACCCTCATCGTTCTCAGATCGTAACCAGCGGCGAATCCGTGGCAAGTGTCAAAGCAAACTCCAACGCGTTCACGAAAATCAACATGATCAATGATTGATCTAATCTCCTGAAAAGAACTGCCCATGCTATTCTTTGTCCCAGCCGTATTTTCTAGTAGAAGTATAACATCTCCTCCAGCATTTGAGAACGACAAATTGATCGCGTGCGTTGTCCTCCTGAGCCCTTCTTCTTTCCCAGTCCCCAAATGGCTGCCCAAGTGCGCAACTAGATACGGGATCTTCAGCCTCTCACACTTGTCCAGTTCGGACATGAGCGAATTCACGGACTTCCTGTAAACATCTTCCTTCGGCGACGGCAGGTTAAGTAGATACGGCACATGGCCGAAGACCGGGCTAATCTTGTGCTGTCTAACCTTCTGAATGAATGTGTCGACCTCATCTGGGCTGAGTTCCTTTGAACGCCAACCACGAGGATTTCCCGTGAAGATCTGGAAGGTGTTGCAGCCCCTCTCGACTGCTCTGTCAACGGCTTTGTCTATTGTCCCCCGGATCGAGACATGAAGCCCCAGCTTCAAAAGCGTTGAACCCTCGATAAAGATCTAACTCTGATCATTCTTTAGTCTTTTCTTTCGCAAAATTTGGCTAGCAACGAAGATTTCGCAGAAGGGGCCACGAGCACGCTAGCATTTAGAACTATTGTTCTCTCTTCAGAATATTATGGATGCGAAACGAAGAGCAGATCCTTGAAGTGTTCCATCATCTCGATTTCTAACAGTGTTGGCCACAGCAGACTTTGCACTGAGATAAAATGAGGGAAGCTATCTGCTGACGAGGGCATTCACCCATCTACAGTATGGACTACCACCGATAGTATGCAGGATATTTTTCCTACTCCTTCTAGGTTGGATGATCAGATCACGTTGATGACAGACTTCATTTCCAGTAGGCTCGAGTAGTCTGTTTCCTAGGTGCCTTGTATGAACTAATAGCTGCTGAGTTGGGGAGATTTGCGTGATGAAGCACCAAGAGTGAAAGCGTTGCTTGGTCATTGCGGATTCTGTCAGCTAGTCAGGCTGTTTATCTCTTTCTCGCTTCAACCAGTCGTCTGCCTTTCTTAAGTGTTGAGACGTAGATCTTCCCGGCTACCTCCATCTGCATAAGGGTTCTATTCAGATCGTTGTAGCCTATGTCCTTGTATATCTCTTTCAGCATATCGAATAGCTCAGCATCTGTTAAGGACCTTTTTTTATCTAGGATCTCGGCTATAGTCGTATGGATTGGGTGGACCTTCCAAGTTTTCATCGACACTTCTATCACTTTCGCGATTAGGCCACTAGAGGAGCTGGCTTCTGTACCCTTCGAATCTGCCTCATAAAGCTCTTGTACCATTTCTCCATATCCGGCGAAATACTCGGTGGAACTTTCTTTAAGGCTGTTTCAAAATCGCTTGACGTGACCTCCTTCGTGTTGATATCGCTTCTCAAGGCGTTCATGGCTGCTTCTCTGCAGACGGACGCTATGTCGGCCCCAGAGTAACCCCTTGCCATATGAGCCAGTTCCTTTAAGTTCACATCCTTCATCAGAGGCATATTCATCGTATGGATCTTGAATATCTTGAATCTTGAATCCTCATCTGGCTCCGGTACAAAGATTAACCTGTCAAACCTACCAGGTCTCAACAGAGCTGGATCAACTATGTCGGGCCTGTTCGTTGCAGCCATAATCACGATATTCTCCAATGATACTATGCCGTCCATCTCGGTCAGTAGCTGGCTGATGACACGTCCCGTCACGCCGCTATCACCGTAACCTAAGCCTCTCCTTGGCACGAGGGAATCGATCTCATCAAAGAATATGACGGACGGCGAGGCCATCCTAGCTTTCCTAAAGACTTCTCTGATGGCCTTCTCAGACTCGCCGACCCACTTTGAGAAGACTTCCGGTCCCTTAATCGAGATGAAGTTCGCCTCGCTCTCGGTTGCAACGGCCCTAGCAAGTAGCGTCTTACCACAACCAGGAGGACCGAAGAGCAGCATACCCTTAGGAGACTGAATCCCCAATCTCTCGAAAACCTCAGGATTCTTCAGCGGCCACTCAACAGCCTCCTTCAGCTCTTCTTTAACTTCCTCTAAGCCTCCGACTTCATCCCAACGAACAGCGGGGACTTCCACAGCAACCTCCCTCATAGCTGTCGGTGTGATTTCCCTGAAGGCGTTCATGAAATCGTCCCTCCGAACGTCCATCTTCTCCAGCACGCTGGGTGGTATCCGCTCATCCTCCAGGTTTATCTCGGGAAGATACCTACGTAAAGCTTTCATGGCTGTCTCACGGCATAACGCAGCCAAATCTGCACCGGTGAAACCATGCGTACGCTGAGAAAGCACCTTCAAATCGACATCACTTGCCAACGGCATGCCTCTCGTATGGATCATCAGTACCTCGTAACGTCCCTGCTTATCCGGTATCCCTATCTCTACCTCGCGGTCAAAACGCCCCGGCCTTCGGAGAGCCGGATCAAGAGCGTTCGGTCTGTTCGTCGCTCCTATGACTATGACGTTTCCCCTACCAGACAATCCGTCCATAAGGGCTAGCAACTGGGCGACGACTCTTCTCTCAACCTCACCGGTGACCTCCTCACGTTTCGGCGCTATAGCGTCGAGCTCATCGATGAATATGATGCTTGGAGCGTTTTTCTGTGCTTGTTGAAACATCTCTCTAAGTCTCGCCTCAGATTCTCCATAGAATTTACTCATTATCTCAGGCCCGTTTATCGAGAAGAAGTTTACATCTGACTCGTTCGCCACGGCTCTGGCCAGTAGCGTCTTTCCACAGCCCGGTGGACCACGCAGGAGAACCCCTTTCGGAGGTTCTATACCAAGCCTCTGGAAGAGCTCGGGATGCCTCATGGGAAGCTCAACCATCTCCCTTATCCGCTGAATCTCCTCCTGTAGGCCTCCTATGTCCTCATAGGTGGTCCGCGGCACACCTTTAGCTTCCGGAGCGGGCTCTGTCAATATCTGCAGCTTAGTATCGTAAGTCATCCTGACAATCGCGCGGGGCCGAGTCTTGGTGACCGTGAACTGAACTGGATGGCCTAGCATCATTACGAGCGTTGTGTCCCCCTCTACAAACGTTCTCTCCATGAGCCTGTTCTTTACGAAGTTTGTGAAGTCCTCATCAACGTTCAATCGCATATCCACCGGAGCCAGCACTATGCTCATAGAGTTTTTGACCTCAGCCTTTCGGATGGTTACATATTCGTTTATCGAAACGCCGGCATTCTTGCGGACAAAACCATCAATCCTTATTGCACCTCGGTCCTGATCTTCTGAGTATGCTGGCCAGGCAATAGCTGATGTCCTCTTCTTTGCGGCGATCTCCATAACGTCTCCAGCCGAGATTTCCAGCGTCTGCATCGTTCTCTGATCTATTCTAGCGATTCCTCTTGCCACGTCTCTCTGCCTAGAATCAAGGACTCTGAGTTGTACTTCACTCAACTTTCAACCCTCCATTACAGCATATCTTGTCAATGTTCTCTAACGTTACCTTCAGATTCATTACGTGAATGCAGACTATTCATTTTCGAGGCATTCTTTTTGGTTTTCAATTTCTTACATATCTAAGAGACATTTAAAGGTTGTGAAGTAATCCTTTTGAACTTTCATCATGCCCAGAGTGTACTGAGTATTCCTCAAAGTCTTCCATTTAGTGTGTATTCTTGCCTTGCCGCTCTATTCTAAGTGCTTTTGATACAGAAAGATCGTATAGAATTTATAGAAGTCGACCTACAGTTTAAGGTATGA
>CAZBDB010000145.1:0-3935 GCA_964490655.1 uncultured Candidatus Bathyarchaeia archaeon
AGAATCTCGGAGACAGACTTGGCTGCGTCGAAGAGGTTGTTGAACGGAATGTACAGTGTCATAAACAATTTAGGCATCTTAATCAACTTGATTATGACTTTTGTCACAACCGCGAGAGTTCCCTCAGAGCCAATTATGAGTTGCATCAGGTCATAGCCCGTAGAATTCTTAACGATCTTACCGCCTAGATTGAGAACCTTACCATTGGGTAAAACCACCTCCAAACCGAGGATGTAGTCCCTAGTCTTACCATACTTCACACCGTTCATGCCCCCAGCGTTCGTGTTAACGTTTCCACCTATCGCTGAGGTCCGTTCACCTGGGTCAGCTGGATAGAACAGTCCCCTCTTCTCAACCTCAGCCCTAAGATCCGAGAGTACAACCCCCGCCTCGACGACCGCCATAAGATTGTCCTCGTCAATCTCTAAGATGCGGTTCATCTTCTCAAGGGAAAGGAGAATGCCTCCGTGAACTGGTACAGCTCCATTACATAGGCCTGTCCCTTGCCCCCGAGGCGTCACGGGTATCCTCTTCTCGTTAGCTAAGGATAGAATTCTTGAGACGTGTTCTGTACGTTCGGGCTTGACCACAACTTCCGGTAGAGCCTTCAAACCAAGAGGCGTCTCATCTGTGGCGTACTTCTCAAGGTAGACCTTATCCGCTAATACGTTTTCGTCCCCAACCATATCATGGAGACCAAACAAAACATTCTTAGTGACTTTCCCATAACCCATCTGATCACACAGCTACCTTTTCGTGTAACGCTATCTCGTTCTTTGCGTCTTTGCCTTGAACCGAGTTCCGTATTAGAGTAGTTGATGACGCAGTTAAATGAAGCGGTAGACTTATCTCACAACAGCAAGTCCACTTCCATCCCTGAACCTAGACCAAATCTTGTTTCTTCACTGAAAGCTATTGATACAACTGCAGAACAACCTTCTTAAGGTCACTCAGGAATTTCTCAAATGGCGTGTGTTGACAGTTTAGGACGGCTTGGGAATGGGAGGTGTCGTACCAGTCAAACCAGGTGAACTCCTTCGAATGGTCTCTTTCAGCTGATATTTCGAAGACCTCGCAGATTCTCTCGGTATAGTTCTTGCCGAGCATCTGCCAACTCTTACCTCCGGCAATGTTGAACACTCTATTCCTCGCCCCGTTCCCCTCGAGAGAAGAGAGAAAGGCGGCGACCACGTCTCTCCTATCGACGAATTCCACCCGCTGATCAGCCCTATACTGAAGCACATCGGGTAGCTCAAAGAACTCGGCGCCAAAAATGCCTGATATCCTGAGGACCGTATAGGCTACACGAGCCCCCCGGATCAGTTTTTCAGACCTTATCTTGCTCTCAGAATAGTTGTCGATGGCTGATAGAGCATGATTCTCCGATATCGGGGGTTCCTCGCTTGCCGTGTTCCCATAGACGGCCACAGACGAAGAAAAGACAAGGAGGGCCTGGGGAGCTTCCTCTCTCACCACGTTGAGGATGTTCTCCGTGCCCCCCACATTTACACTCATAGTCAATTCCCTGTTTTTCTCACTGATGGGCGGCAGGATAGCCGCAAGGTGGAAGACTGCTTCAACGCCCTTGATCGCCTCTTTGGTATCATCAAGGGCTGTTACATCTCCTTTGAAGATCTCGACTCCTTCCAGCCCATTGACCCTCCAGAAGTCGACGGCTGGTAGGTCGAAGGCTCGGGCAGTATAACCCTTACTAACCAATCTCTTGATGAGTTCTGATCCGAGGAGGCCTGCTCCTCCTGTGACTAGGACGACCATACTCCGCCCTCATTGGAGCATCGATGACACCAAAGCCTTTAGCAGGGCTTGCATTTCTCATCGCTTACTGAGTTCTTCGATGGGGATGCGAAAGTCTCGGCGGTACTTGAACCCTCCGGGCGGGATGGGACTTCTCATCTTGAAGTACTTCCTGAAGCGGTTGCCCGCTGGCTTGTCTGGGTACCTAAGATGCGGATGGAAGAATTTCTCTGCTGGACCTGGCTCACACTTAATCAGCTCGTAGTTCTTAGTGCCGATACCTAGGTGAGCCCCTGCATTAATCTGAATCCACTGACTCGCTTTGCCAGGGTGTATCGCCGTGAACTTCTCCTTGCCGGCCTCCAGCACATCCTCTTCCTCAGCGGCTGAACCGGGAGTTCCAGCTGTCCTCATGCTCATGTCCAAACATGCAAGATCAACGGCTACTATGTCCTTCGATGCAAATACGCCGAGGTTAGGGATGATAGGCCTGTCCGTCGCTGGCGCGCAATCGCATAATGGTGAGATGTCGATGGCGTAGTTTATGAAACCCATTCTTTCCTTGCCTACTGTGCTCTGATAGCCTGCTGCCGAATCCGCTATTGCAATAGCTGAGCCCATTCGCCATTCATCGGGGATAGCGATTACCTCACAGTCAGCGTCCGCAAGCCTCCAGATCACACAGGCAAAACAGCCAATGCATTTGTCTTTGTCCCACACGATGCTGTCTTCCGTTATTTTGAGGGCTTCCATCGTGCAAATCGCCCTACATGTCTCTACTCCAAGACATTTCTCGCCTCTACACGCCTCTGGACTAAAGGGCCAGTTGCGTATTCCATACTTCGGGTGGTTTGTCAAGTGTAGGTTCATCTTTCCTCGCTTTGAGGAGCATCCTACGCCGATGTTCTTTATTGCACCTCCGAACACGCCGCAGTCATGGCCCTTGAAATGGGAAAGGGCGATTACAGCGTCTGCGCTGGCTATGCCTTGTGCCATGAAGGCTTCTTTTAGGATGATTCCGTTTGGGACTTCAACCTTAATATCGTCAAGTCCCATTCCTCCATCAGAGATGACTATCGGACAACCCATAGAAGATTGCGTGAAGCCGTTTCGCGCCGCTGTATCTAAGTAATCCACTGCAGTCGTTCGTCCCCAAAAGGCTCCGAGAAGCATGGTGGTAGTGTCGGTGACGAAGGGTCTTCCCCCGTGCTCCTTCACCTTCTCTACTATACCTCGAACTATGGATGGACGAAGGTGCCCCGTGTTGTAATACTCACCCATGTGTATCTTGATGGCGACGGAGTCGCCCTTCTCGAAGCACTCGTCCAAGCCAGCCCTCTCGAAGAGCCACTGGCCCTTAGCTACGATACTCGTGTTCATGCCTAGAGTTGCGCGGTCATTTGTGAAGTAAACCTTTACCAAGTTCAAAACCTCATGATCTTTCGACTATTACGTGACCATTCGTTTCAGCCGTTCGATAGTCTTCTGGAGAGACTCCACGCGTTCTTCAAGTGTTGACAGGTTCTCCATGACCGTTGGTGGATCGCCTGGTTCGAGGCTGCTGAGGGCTTCTTCAAGGTCCACGGCCGCTCCCTCGATATCCTGCGCCGCCTCCCTTCCCCTTCGGGTCTTCAACGATGCTGTCTTCCCGAATCCTCGAAGCAGATGCACGACCTTCTGAAGTCTCACCTGAATTTCACTGGGGATATTCTCCGGCAATTTATTTAGCGGCGCTGTGCCGACAATCCCCATAATTCTCAAACAACAGTCTACCGCTCGGCCAACCGTTTCACTCATATCCAATTCCTCTCAATTATAGGTTCCCTTGCTGCTTAAAAAAATTCAGAGATGTGACAATCCGAAACATCCTTCAGTAACCTTATAGAACCCATCTGATCACACAGCCAACTTCCCTTATCGCATTGTCTTGTTCTTCGCGTATTTGGTTTGACCCTTCTGTGCATTAGTGGAATGGATGTGCTGAACAGAAGGTAAAATGATGAAAAGACCAGTCGACAATAGCGATTCCGCGGATGAGGTGACGGCTAGACCTTTAAAGCTAGCTAGCTAATAAGTAAGTTGGCTTTTTAGGTAGTGTGCGTACTCTTTGAACCTTTCGAATGTAAATTCAACATGGACTAGATGATCTACGCCTGGTATATAACCGCCCATCTCCTTCA
>CAZBDB010000146.1:0-1888 GCA_964490655.1 uncultured Candidatus Bathyarchaeia archaeon
CACAGAAGTCCATGATCTCTCTTATGAGCTCTGGCTCCTTGTAGATTCCAACAGCAATCCCGTTCAAGCCAATCATGTCCCTGGTCCACCAGAATGGTCCCCTTATGTTCGCACTTAAGGGATAGTCTCTTTTCCTGTAGATTCCAGATATCTTGTCCCAGCTTCTAGGGTATCGTCTAGAATCCTTCGGGTCGTAGCGTTTCTTCATCTCTAGGAAGTCTCTCATGTTCTTCACTGGGAATTCCATGAAGACCCTTGTGGCAAATCCGTTCCACCCGTCCTTCCAATCATCCTGAAATCCCATCTGGGTTATGCCCAAAGAGTCAACCCAAACCTTGTACCTTTCGTCCTCTGTTATCACTCTCTCCCTCAGAGGTGGGATTGGACCTATGTTGATCGCCTTGGGATCAGGTTTCCACTCGCGTCCTTCTTGCGGATAAGCCGTTATGTTGACGGATCTGAGTCCGCACATCTCAAAAGTGAGATGTTCTGGCACACTTTGGCTTCTAGGTAATCCCTGTTCGGTCCAGCTTCTTCTGGTAAGGGGTCTAACGTCCCCGACTGCTAACGGTATTCTATCGGGGCTACCAAACAAAGATACCTCGAGGAACCTTTCCCTGGCGTCCATAACTGTCACATCTTGAGTCTAAGATACTGTAATGGGATTGCTCTCTTTTCAAAGCATTATATCGACAGATCAATTGATCAATCCAACGATGCCTTCTCTGTCCGCTGTGTTGATTTATCGTTTTCGCAGTTCGCTTCATCTTCTGCTACAATGACCTCTTTGCCGTCTTTGTCAGCGATCGTGAAACGTGTCCTTCATGGGAAGTGTGCGCATGTAGCGACAACAAATATATATTCCCAGAATTCTACAATCTCACAAGTTAAGTTCAAGGTGGTAGTGTTGGGTTCCACTCAGAAATTGCCGGAAGAGCTCTACAAGACGCCGACAGCTTCGCTTTCAGACGCGCTTGATGCTCTAGGAATCAAAGGCTTCATGAACCATGACATCAAGCCGTGTGTGAAAGACCTTAAGTTGGTGGGGCGTGCAGTCACTGTGAAGGACGTTCTATCCAAAAAGAAATCTCTTCTGCTGGAAGCTCTAGAAGCCATAGAGAACGCCAACCCCGGGGATGTGTATGTCAGATCGATCGAAGGAGGAGGAGAGGAATCTGCGAATATAGGCCTGTTCGGTGGTCTGATGGCACTAGGCTCAAAGGCGAAGGGTCTGGCAGGTGCTGTTATTGATGCTGGAGCACGAGATATTACAGAGTATGAAGAGATGGGGTTCCCAGTGTTCTCGAAAAGCGTCGTCCCCTCGACCTCTTTAGGCAGAACAGAGGTCGTCGGCGTCAACGTTCCCATACGGTGTGGCGGTGTGCTTGTCAATCCGGGAGACGTGATCGTCGGAGATAACGATGGCGTAGTAGTAATCCCGAAAGATAAGCTAGACCAAGTCCTCGAATCGGCCAAGGGCATGGATGAAAAGGAAAGTAGAATGACCAGAGAACTGAAGCAAGGCAGATCGCTACTCGACACAGTGAAAAAGTACTCAAGAATCTGAGAGCTCATAGACACCGGCAGCAAGACAAGTCGTGCTATCTAGGCACGTTTCTCCTAGACTTTGCAGTGCACTTCATGAAGAAATCGAAATTCTCCTTCTTCATGTTTACCGGGATGCCTCCCTCAGAGTCAAGTATGTATCCGCCTCCTGATCCGCCAAGGGATATCCTTTCTCTAATGTGTTCTTCGAGTTCTTTCTTACTCATATCCCCAATGAACTTGCTCAGGCCTCCCTGGAGCGTTATTCTGTCGCCGTACTTCTCCTTCAGGAACTTCAAATCCATGTTGTCGCTGGGGCCGACAGGATTGATCACGTCCAATC
>CAZBDB010000146.1:1988-3934 GCA_964490655.1 uncultured Candidatus Bathyarchaeia archaeon
TCGCCGAGCTTGGCGATCAATCTCTTGGCGAAGGGCTTGTCCATCACCAAATCCCTCATCCAGAGGTTGAAGGGACGGATGAAGTACCAAGCGCCCGAGAAGAACCCGTTTATTGAACAGCTTGTGAAGAACCCTTTGTCTGCGAAGTACCTCACCTTCTCCTCGATCCCGACGTATCTGTTCGGATCATCTGGGTCCGGCAACACAAGTGCATCAAGATCGCCCTCACTCATGACAGGATGGTGGATATATCTTCTCTCAAAGGAGGAGAGTGGCTTGCTCATAAACATCCATCTCGCTCCTGTCTCCCACTCCACGATCCTATAATGCTTCCCGCATTCAACAGGCTTTGATCTGAAGCCGCCTCCACCGCAGCCAATCGTGAACGCATCCATGAACTCAGCAAATCTTAGTGCTATCTTAGCCTCGTCTTTGATTGCTGAAAGGTCTGGGGAGAGCTTCGATGAGGCATCGCTGTTCATGAAGGAGATAGATTGAGGAATGACATCAGGGTCCTCATGATATATCGTGGACAGCATGCACTCTAAGCGGTTCATCTTGGACATCGTCCGGTGTACGAAACCACAATAGACGTGATTTTTGCTCTTTTTCAGATTTGCGGCTGCAGGATGAAAGTTGGATCGCTTCTAGCCAAGAAGAGTTAGACTCAAGGCGTTTTGTCACTACTGCAACCAAGATCTAGATACATAATGTTCATAAGGGATCTTAGCCTGCCGTCCTGCTCTGACCTTTTCGCATGTCCAGGAGCAGGATGCTACTTGCGTGAGAGTCAAAGCTTGGTTTGGTTCTTGACTTCTTTTTTTTCCAACTTGTCTGCTATTTGTTCAAGCTTGTCCAGGTTAATTTCGAGTTCCCTCTCCTGTCGAGTCAACACTGAGATTATGAAGTCCATCACTGTCAGTCTACTTGTGCTCTTCGCCATCTGAACCGCTTCCGTATTCTAGAATGACTCCACGCTAGAAAAGAATTGTGACCATAAGATCAAGAACAGGAGAACGAACTTCTGGTTTCTCAGATAGGTTTATCCCAATGGAACAGAAGGCGCATACGGACATGAGGTATTGAGTAATCGTCGAGAGATCAGCTAGATCGATTCACTCGCTTCTCTAGAATGTTAGTGTTTACATGATAGGCGTGCAACCCAGGCTGCTACAGTATATCTGAGATCACGTGTCTCGCATTGTATCTACGTTCATCTGCATGTTGAGTTAGTTGCTCTAAGTTACCTTCAATTATTCTGTTCTCGGGAACTTTGAGCTCCTCTGATAGCCAATGCCTGAACCCCGTCGAATCCAGATTCAGAACTTTGCTGCAAACCGTATCCTCAAGCTTGACATCATTCTTGGACCTCGGTAGCTTCTCGGAATACCTGAAGATGAACCTACGGCCAACTGAAACTATGAAAAATTCGTTCCATATGTCGATCTTGTAGCCAACGAGAGAAGCCCCCACACTCGCTCTTTTGAAGTCCGACCATCTCAAGCAATCCACAAAGGCGAGCGGATGATGCGGTTCTTTCTCAGAGATAACATTCCTATTCTGTAGTATTCCGCCTATCTTGTCAATGCTGTCTGAGAGATTCTCTTCGTGATCCTTAAGTATGCTTATGAGCAGGTCCAGAACATCTATCTTGCTCTGAAATCCAGGACTGAAAGACATGCCTCTACCCTTTTTTCTGTTTCAACACGAGTTTTGGAGTCCTTGTGTCGTTTCTACTTTGTTTTGCCTTTGGTTAATTAAACAGTGCGAAACCAAGTTAAGGAGAAAAGATATTTACCAAAACTGAAAGCGATCTAGAAGAGGCTGTCTATTTACTGATAGACCCGCTACTCGAGATGATCTGGCCAATTTCTTGCAGGCTGTCAAGGGTTTTGGCGGAAATCCGCTCGGTCTTACCCCTGACGTTATCCCGCTGTCTTGCTATA
>CAZBDB010000147.1:0-2487 GCA_964490655.1 uncultured Candidatus Bathyarchaeia archaeon
GTGAACGAGCCTATGGTTAACTACCCGAATGAGGGCACTATACCTTGGCTGGGCTTGAAGAGGGTGTACGGGAAGCCCCATATAGTGAGCGAGTATAATCACCCTGCGCCTAACATGTACGATGCTGAGACAGCTTTAACCCTTGCTGCCTACGCGGCGCTCCAAGACTGGGATGGAATCTTCCTTTTCGACTATGGCAGCAGGGACAACTGGGACTCCAAAAGGGTAAGGGGATACTTTGACGTAGACCAGCACCCGGTCAAAATGGCGACGATGATACCTGCCTACATGCTATTCGTAAATGGGGACATGAATCCTGCCACAGAACTAGTAACAGCGAGGTTGGACACACAAGAAGAGAAAGAACTCATAACCAGCGGCAGGTCAAGGGCTTGGAACATGCCTGACGGCGGATATCTAGGAATACACGCAGCCACACCGCTCATACATAGAACTGCCCTGATAGTTGAGGGTTCCCCCGAGCCCAGCCAAAGCCTAAGCCCACACGACGTTAGCACAGCCGGCCCAGTCTATAAGGCAGACACAAACGAGGTTGCCTGGGGCGTTTCTGACCCGAACAGAGGCGTATTGGTTGTCAACTCTTCCAGGAGTATATGGGTTGTAGGGTTCAGCGGCGGGAGAAGTTACGATCTCGGGAGTGTAGTAGTTGAGCCGGGGGATACGTTATTGCATGGATGGGGCGTAGTGACCCTCACAGTGATGGAGGGCGAAGCCTTCGAAGACTGGAACAAGCTACTGCTCATAGCTGCTGGGTACACAACCAACGATGGTATGAGGATACGACAGTATGAGAGCGGAGAGGCTATCGCCGTTGCCTCAACTGATCTGAAGGAGGTAGAACGGTACAACGGCGGTATAACCTGCAGCAATAGCTGGGGGGTAGCTCCAACATTGGTTGAAGGTGTGCCTGTAAAGGTGAAGATCAAGACTTCCAGAGACATTGAGGCCTGGATATTGGACAACACAGGGAAGAGAGTAGGGCAGGTCCCTATATCGGCCGAAGGAGACTACAGGGTACTCAGCATAGGGCCAGAATACAAGACTACATGGTATGAAATATCTGTCAAAGACTAAGCTACATAAGAGAACAGTTCCAGATAGGAATTCTTCACCGTTAATCTACAAGGCGATATTCTTTTTGTGAGGCTTATCTCTTGGTCAACATTTCAATGAAACCACATAAGGCCGAACGCGGATACTTCAATCAATGTGAGAAGTCAGGTATTTTCCGTAGCGCGCGCTTTGAGCCGAAGATATTTATGTTGGAAGTATGTTGAGTCTTCTATCAGCTTTCAGTGATTGTGATGTCAGTTAAGGCAGGTCTTGTCGGAGTCGGCCCGGTTGGAGACCGAATCGTTCGATGCTTGAAGGAGCGCAGCTTTCCACTCGCTGAACGCCTTAGGGTAGCAGCTACATGGGCGCGAACAGAAACTCTGGCTGATGAGGAATTCGAGGTTTTCCCGCTCGACGCAGCCAATTTTGAAGAATCCCTGAAATTCTTTGGGGGCCTCGAGGTTGTTTTCTTCGCAGGCCGTGAAGGCGCTAAAGGAGCAGGCATGACTTGGGCGAAGCCTGCGATCGAACGCTACGGCTGCTTCTGCATCGACAACGGCTCAGACTTCCGGTTGGACCCCGCAGTGCCGCTGGTTGTCCCAGAAGTCAACATCGATCAAGTGACGGCACAGACAAAGCTAATCGCTAGCCCCAACTGCTCGACGACCCAGATGGTAGTCGCGCTTTGGCCGTTGCACAAGGCTGCAGGCATCAAACGCATCGTAGTCTCGACCTATCAGTCGGTCTCAGGCTGGGGTGGAGCGGCACAACGACAGCTTTGGAAGGAGCTCCGCCGCCTAATCAACAGCGGCAGTGTAGACAACTGCGACCCCAGCATATTCCCGCGCCCAATTGCGCTAGACTGCCTACCCCACATCGACCGCTTCCTTCCAAACGGCTACACCAAGGAGGAGATGAAGTTGGTCAATGAGACGCGCAAAATTATGGGCCTTCCTGACCTCAAGGTGTCCGCCACGGCCGTGCGCGTGCCCGTGGAGATCGGCCATTCACTATCCATTAATGTTGAGTTCGAACGGCCCATAAACGCAGAAGCAGCAAGAGAGATCCTCAGCGATCCAGAAAAGTCGCCCGGCATCGTAGTCGTTGATGGACCCACCCAAGACCCTAACGCCGTGGCTGTACGCAAAGCACCCGAGGAGCTTCAGTACCCCACGCAATCCGACGTGTTGCGTGACGACTGGAAGGACATGGTGCTGGTGGGACGTATCCGCGACGATGACACGGTCGAGCACGGTCTTAGCCTATGGTGTGTGTCAGATAACCTCCGCAAGGGAGCTGGCACCAACGTCGTTCAGATTGCGCAGGCGATGCTCGAACGCGGTATTCTCGGGTAGTGTCGTTGTCCCTTTTGACCGAGCACTCGATGTGCTAGCTAGCTGGTATTCAAGGTGT
>CAZBDB010000147.1:2587-3926 GCA_964490655.1 uncultured Candidatus Bathyarchaeia archaeon
CGTTGTCCCTTTTGACCGAGCACTCGATGTGCTAGCTAGCTGGTATTCAAGGTGTGTAGGGTTTCATTCCCAGTTTGAAGAGTTCGTTGGGGTTGTTGTATAGCCAGTCCGCTGCTATATTGATGGCTTCGTTCTCTGAAAGCCAGTTATCAGATACAAGTCTGGAAAGGGCTTGAGCCATATTCCTTTGGGCTATGTTCAGGTGTGCCCGTATAACCTCGGGTACACCGTAGTCTCCCCCAAAACCGTTGATCTTCTTATGTGGGACAGTAAGGACAGCCCTTTCCAGGAGGTCTATGCTGTACAAGGGATCTATGATGTTTACCCAGCAGAGATCCAAGTAGACATTAGGGTAGTTCTTCCCAAGAAACAGCAGATCCCCCATATAGGGCCAGTTCCCATGGAAAAGGTCAAAATTAACTTCCTGATGCAACTCCAGAACTTGAGCGAAGAGAGCTGCATTAGTCTTGTCCACACGATTCCTGATGCCGGCCATGTGGCCAGTATGAATCTGCACAGGCAGCTTCATATCTCTAGCAAACCGCATGTACTCATGGAAGAGGAAGTCGTCAAGGGGCTTAGCCTCTGGCCACCCAAGACTGTCATTAGGGTTAGCTAGACACTTGTTGAAGAGCTTCTCTGCCTCCGCTCTTGCCGCAGGAGCGAAATCGATGCTCCTAACATAGGCGCTCTGATCCTTGATGCCTACAGCTCCCCGTTCCTTCAAACGACGAATTATCTCTCGTACGGCATCGAGGAACTCATCCAGGCTGGTAACCTTTCTGTCCACAATACTAGCCACATCCTGAATACCCAAGAAGGACCTGACGGATGCATGTAGAACAGGAAGGGGAACGAGGAGCTTATAGCACTCTGGTAGCTTGATCTCACTTCGGATGAACCTTCTCAGCTCGTCCACGGTGCTCAGAATGTTTACAAGCAAAGCTTTGATGTTCAGAGAATCGAGGAACTCAACGTAACTCTCCTCACTAAGTGCACGTATCTCCTTTCCAAGCCGTTGAAGGCTCTCAAGATTCACCGTTTGTTCGCCGTAATGATGCATAATATCCTTTACTTCTCTGGCATATGCTGTATGCTCAGTTCGAAGCCAGTAGGGTCTGAAAACTGGCCACTTCTTCTCGGTAGGTATCTTCTCGTCTTGAAGAAACTGAAGGTCTTTTTGAGACATCCCTGCGGACAATAGGTCGCTTGGGAAGTAACCCCTCAAAAGAAATGCGAGAGGCTCTTTTGGAGTAACATAATCAGTTGGAATAGATTGGTGTTCGTGGCAGTCCACGACAGGCATCTGCTTAATCGATTCAAGAATCCTTTCGTAGCA
>CAZBDB010000148.1:0-3917 GCA_964490655.1 uncultured Candidatus Bathyarchaeia archaeon
CTTCTCAGAGACGCAACACTACCTGATTCGGCCATATTCTTTGAAGATTTCTCCAAAAGCGCTACAGAAGTACTTGCAGGCTATTTCCAGTCCCTCTCTGCCGTCTTCTGACAGCGTGTACATGGTCGTTCTGCCCTTTCTTTCCATTTCTACCAGCCCTTTTTTTCGAAGCCCTTTCAGCGCAGGGTATATTGTTCCTGCAGTTGGCTTGGTTCCTCTTCTCTTTCTCAGCTCTTCGGATATCTCTTGGCCGTTCATAGGCTTTCTTGAGAGAAGCCAGAGTATGTAGAAAGAAAGAAAGCCCCGCATATCGCAGCAGTCCGGAACCTCTGGGCAACTTTCCCCGTCCATATTTTATATTGGGCATCCGATACATATATATGTTCCTCTGTCCAAATATCGGACATCCAATAAGTAAACTGGTGATGGGGATGAAGGATTCGGAAGTCAAGGAGTATGTGAAAAAGAGATACGGCGAGATAGCCCAAACTGGACAATCTTGCTGTTCATGTGGACCGGCCTCTACAGATTTGGCTGTAAGGATAGGTTACTCCAAAGAGGATCTGAGGGATGTGCCGGAAGCCTCGATTATGGGTTTGGGTTGTGGGAATCCCGTCGCATTGACTAGTTTGAAGGAAGGAGAAACCGTCCTAGATCTGGGTTCTGGAGGTGGAGTCGACGTCTTTTTGGCCGCCAAGAAGGTTGGCGCGAGGGGGAAGGTTATTGGAGTTGACATGACTGAGGAAATGATACGGAGAGCCAAAGCCATAGCTTCGGAACACGGCTATGAAAATGTCGAGTTTCGAATGGGTGAGATCGAGAATCTGCCCCTTGAAGATGGCTCGGTAGATGTAGTAATAAGCAATTGTGTGATCAATCTGTCTCCTGATAAGGAAAAGGTGTTCAGGGAAGCCTACAGAGTTTTGAAACCCGGTGGAAGGATAATGATCTCCGACTTGGTTACGGAGGGAGACTTACCAGACAAAGTCAGGAAGAGCTTTGATGCTTGGGCTGGCTGCATTGCAGGTGCACTTGAAAAGGGTCAGTATCTTGACACCATAAGAAGATCTGGCTTCAAGGACGTCAGGATTGTCTCTCAATCAACCTACAACATAGACGTTTCTCAGGAATTAAGTGGAAAGATAACGAGTGTTCAAGTGGAAGCTTACAGAACGCAAGCTCACTAAGCTCGCATGTTAATCTAGCAAGCAATAGCGAGTAGACTTCTCCAATCTCTCTTGAATTGGGAGCAATCTCAAGCCGGGTTTATACGTGTTCCTATCAGGAAAAGAACAGCGGTCTTGTCTCCAGTGTTGAAGAACCCGTGGCTTACCTTTGCCGGCAGAAAGACAGCGTCACCAGCCTTCACCAGCGCCTTTTCATCCCCAACGTGCACGGTCCCTCCACCCCGGAGGATTATGTACACCTGCTCTACATCCTGGTGCACGTGAATCTTATTTGTCCCTCCCGGCCTTATGGTAATTCTACCGAAGTTTGAGAAAGACTTCATAATGTCTGGCTTCTCCTCTCCCTGCCAGAAGACCTGATAAAGAGAGGTTTCTCCATGTCCCTCTGACACCCTCTTCCTTATCTTTGGCAGATGCTTGATTATCATTTCTTTCTTCCCTTCCACAAATCTGCTTATTCATCCTTCCACTATTTAAGCGGTCACTTAGACGCGAATCGGATGGTGACAAACCTTAAATCTATCCACGTTTGATCAGAGGATCATAACACAGAAACAGAGGGATCAAGCTTGGTTGAAGTGTTAGTATTGTTCTATTCCAGGGGTGGAAGAACCGAAGCCTTGGCAAACGCTGTAGCTGAGGGCGCGAGAGACGTTGAGAAAGGTTCAGCCGCGGTGAAGCGCGTTGACTACGCAACTGTTAACGATTTCATCTCCTGCCATGCTGTGGCCTTTGGCTCGCCAAACTACTTCAGCTATATGGCCGGTCTCATGAAAGACTTCTTTGACAAAGCCTTAAACATAAGAGAGAACGTGACCAGCAAACCGGCAGCAGCCTTCACTTCCGGAGGCGGCTCCAGCGATTCTGCTCTGTCGAGCTTGGAAAGGATGATCTCTTCCTTCAGACTGGAGAAAGTGGCTGAAGGCGTCGTCTCTCAGGGACAGCCAAGCAAAGAGGATCTAGCGGCTTGCAGGAAGATCGGAGAAGCCTTAGCGAAGGCAGCCGTCAAAAGAGCTCAGGCGCCGAAAGACTGAACAGTAGCTCCCACCCTCTCCACTCCTTTTTTTCTGTGTTGCGTGCGCATATGTCTTCCAAGCGAACGTTATCATAATGTGAGAGACGAGAGAATGTTGAGGATCAGAAAAGTCTGATCCGGCGAGAGAGCTCTATCATTCAAATCGATCAAATGTCTAGATCCGCCAAATCAAGAGCCACGCTTTCCCCCACGCGTTCCCAAGCTGCAATGATCCGGTCATAAAAGGGATAGTCATCACTGTTCTCGATCCCCCCGTGTTCATCCAGCCAGGCGACCACACGACGAACGCCCTCCACCCACGGGATTGTGTAGCCAAAGCCTAGATCGGTCTTAGCTGCAGTGTTGTCGAAGATGTTATTGAAGTGGAAGTTCTCAACGCACCACATGGCCTGTCTGGGCGCAAGCTCTCCCAGCAAGTCCGTGGGAATGTGAACGAGCGCGGGCGGCGGGACGCCCATTGCGTGGGCCACACCTTGATGATACCGGTCCCAGGTCATCCACTCCTCCCCCGTAACATGGTACGCGTTGCCAAAGGCTTTCCTATTTCCCACTGCTCCCATAAAGGCTCGAGCTACATCGTCCCTGTGACACGCCACCCAGAAGGAGGTGCCGTCGCCGTGCACGATGATGGGCTTGCCCTTGCGAACCCGATCCAGATAGTAGGTTCCCCAGCCGAGGGTGTGAATGATGCCTCGGCCCTCCCCATAGGTGTAGGCTGGCCTAATGATGGTCAACGGAAAGTCGCCGCGTCGATGGGCTTCTAATAATTTCTTTTCACATGCTGCTTTGTTCACAGCGTATGAGAAGGAACTGGAAGGCTGCCGTTCTTCACCCTCCATGATTGAGTAGCGCTTGGCGGGCTTGGCATAGACATCTACAGTGCTGCAGAAGATGTATTGCTCAATTCGCCCTCGGAAGGCATGGATAGCGCTCTTCGCATCCTCCGGCAAGAAGCAGACCATGTCAATAACGCAGTCAAAAGGCCCCGCCTCAGCCATCTGCGATTCGAAGACAGTATAATCCGTACGGTCACCTAGGATTCTCTTGGGTTTGTGAGGAATCCGCATCTCTGTCATGCCTCTGTTGTAGAGGGTTACTTCGTCGCCCCGCTCCACCAGAAAACGTGTGATCGCGGTGCTGATGAGACCTGTCCCTCCTATTATCAAGACTTTCATGCTTTCACCCCACTTGCACGTGACTTACGCATTTCTTTCCTCTCTGGATATGAGTAGTTCACAAGTCCAAGAACTCGTTTCTAGTGACCCATTTTATCTTTTTCCCACATAATTTATCTCTTTGCAGCATTGCTGTTGCGGGGCCTTCATAACAGTTTCCGCAATAGCGATGAGGCGCGCGCCCTGTCGTCTTGCAATAGATCGACCCATTCATCTGGGTGGAGGGCTAAGACGCTTGGCGTCTAGTCGATCTTATCTATCTCACTGTAGAGCTTCACAAGATCGACCCATTCGAAGTTGCCGTCGCCGTCTCCTGTTGTCGCTGTTCCTGCATTGTTGACCAAGTAATCATAGATCATCTTTGTCTCCGACTCGCCGACCGCTTTTCCAAGTTCGGCGGTCCACCTTTCAAGAACGGGCCATGAGGTGAGACCCAAGAAGAACACGCCACGAGCTTACGGTATAGCGCGCGCCCAAATCTCCGGGATGGGGTAGGAGAGATTTATAAGCTAAAACGCA
>CAZBDB010000149.1:0-1957 GCA_964490655.1 uncultured Candidatus Bathyarchaeia archaeon
TCACTTCGCTCAGGATATGGTCCTATCAACCCGTCGAGATAGCGTGATTCGAATTTGTGAGTGTCCTTCGTCAGTGCTTCTAGATCGCTGACCCCATAGTAGCTTGCACCCGCCTTGAAGACATCAAGGAATGAGACTGCGCAGAGTGTTGTGTATCCGCCCGCACTGCCCCCGCGGATGGCAAGTCGATCATCATCGACCTTGCCAGTCTTAACAAGGTAGCGAGCTCCATTCGCGCAATCTTCAACATCAACAATCCCCCACTGACCGTTGAGCCGCTGTCTATATTTGCGGCCATATCCAGTGCTTCCTCCGTAATTCACATCCAGCACCGCGAAGCCCCTACTAGTCCAATATTGAACCATCAAAGAGAGCGTGGCGGAAGTGGCAGAGGTGGGACCGCCATGACTTATGACAAGCAACGGCGGCCGCTCCCCAGATGGGCCAATGTAGTTATTATTTCGTGGCGCATAGAAGAAGGCATACGCCGTAAGCCCTTTCTCACTTGGGAACTCGATGGCTTCCGGATTCGAAAGGTATTTGTGGTCAACCGTCACATTGCTGGAACGCCGCAACACACCTATCTGGCGTGTTGCAGCATCGAGCCGAACGATTGATGCCGGCTCAGTCGGCGATCCACCCGCAAACACGGCAAAACCAGATGATGCTCGTAGATCTCGAATGTCTGTGTAGGGGATCCTGATGGGTTCGAGCTTGCCTGTCGCCGTGTAGAGGCTTGCGAGATGCCAGATTCCCTGCTCGACGTATGTGCATACAATGCGGTCAGCAGACTCGAATGCATATGTTGACATCCCAAAGATCCACTGAGGTCTTCCAAACTCCGCCTTCATCTCGCACAAAGGTTCCATTTGTCCATCACGCAGACGATAGAGGTTCCACCAGCCCGTGCGGTCGGAGACAAAGTGTAGAACATCATCCGGTGACCACTCTGGCTGTAAGACAGACTCGCTAAGACCGCCTGCAACTTTTTCAGCGCGACCTAGTGAGCCGTCTCCTCTTAACCCACCAATCCAGAGCTCGGTTCCATCCCACGGCATGTTCGGATGGTTCCATGAGAGCCAAGCTAGACGCGAACCATCGGAGCTGAGGCTGGGAGAGGAGTAGAAACAATCCCCAGACACTAGAACCTTGCCGCCATTGCTGCCCTTAAGTTCAAGGCTAACCAAAGTGTTTACAGGCTCTCTCGAGGCAACAGTGTGATCTTCACGCACACAGATAATGCGATTTCGCTGATGATCAATCGTTCCGTCAGCATAGCGAAGGTCAGCCTCAGGAGTGATCGGGCATGGCTCGCCTCTAGCTTCTTGGCGATAGATTCGCTGGTCAGTGAAGTTGGAGAAGTAGATCGTGCCGTTGGCGACGACGAATGCTCCTCCACCGTACTCGTGAACGCACGTGCGAACGTTGAATGGGGAAGGTGTCACATCAACTGTTCGCCTATCAGGTGTGCATCGCACGATTACGTTCCTTCCGCCTTCAGTTGGACGCATCTCACTCCAGTATATGTCCTCACCGTCGAGTGCGATCTGCCCAAGCCTAACGGTTTCAGAGACAATAAGGTCTGAAGTGATCGGAGAACTCCAAGAGCCGTATGGTGCTACTTGTCGTTCACCCATTTCCCTGCTGTCACCTCTGGCGCACGCCAAAAAGGAAAGGAGACGAGTTATCCAAAGCTAAGGCGGGTCAGCCGCTTATCTCTTCTACTACGAATGAAACTTTGACGTTTGCCCTGTATTCGACGATCTTGCCTGCTTCGACCTTTCCAGTCCAACCCAGAACGTCGACTCCTCGAATGTTCCTCACAGTCTTGGAAGCTCTTCTGACTGCGTTCTCAACAGCATCCTGCCAACTCTTATCTGAGGTGCCCACCAACTCAATTATCTTAACAACAGACATGAGATCACCAAAGTAGTAATGCCACTACTACGCTAATTAC
>CAZBDB010000149.1:2057-3912 GCA_964490655.1 uncultured Candidatus Bathyarchaeia archaeon
GGGTTCGTCTTCACAGCGATTTCGATTCTGCTGTTTTCACGAGTAGTGATACCTGATATTGCTGGGGCTTTTCGGCGCAACATATGTAGGTCTATTTGAGATGGCGGTTACCTTCGTAATGTGGTCAAAAGCCTTGGAATTGTCCAGAACAACCGCACACGTCAGCAACCTCATCTACTTAGTTCCATTCTTGTCTCTAGTAATAATTCATTTCACGGTTGGAGAGGAGATATCTTTCTTTACAATAGTTGGATTAATCTTTATTGTAGCCGGCATTATACTACAACACTATGACAGCCGCCCTTCCACGATCATCAGATAGAAAGACTGCGACGGAGAATCAGTCCTTAACAGATATCTGGAGGCCTAAATCTTTCCCTTCTCAGCGAGTATCTTCAATTCTTCAAGAGTCAATCTCTTACGGCCACTCAGTTTCTCCAGAGCCTTCTTCTCCAAGTCTTTCTTTAGCTCGCGACTACGTTCGGCTCTTCTCTTCTCCTCCATCTTATCGAGCTCTCCTTCAAGTGATCTGATCTGGTTCAAGATCTCAACGTATCTGAGGTGGAACTTCTTGGCTTCATCCCTGTACCCTAGATATTTGCCATGCATCTCATCCGCCTTGATCTTGAGCTCATCCAATTTCTTGGAGAATTCAACCATGTCTTCGCGCATCTTTCCTTTCTGTTCGTAAAGCTCTGAAATCTCGTTGTAGGCGGCATCCATCCTATCTTTCAGGGATGACTCGTCATCTCTCAGTTTCTCGATCTGCTTGTCGATTGCGAGTTGGGTCTCAAGGAATCGAACCTCCTCGACAAGTCTCTTCTCTTCCTCAAGCTGGAGCGGAGTCGTCTGTATCCTCCACTCTATATCTTCCATCTCTGCTTTCAGGTCTTCACTCCTCGCGTAGGAGCCTTTTCCTCTGAGGTCCCTCAGCTTGCCTTTCAGGATGCGAAGTTGAACCCTTTTCTTGCGGCGTTCTTCCCTCGCCTCTGTCATCGTTTTCTTCAGAATGTTGATTCTATCGTTTATCAACCCATATTTCTCCCTAGCGCCAGATTTCATAGATAGTAGCTCCTTGAAGTCCTTATGAATCCGGTCTCTCTCCTGAGCCCATCTTCGAGCCTCAAAGTTTAGGCCATCCCGCTTCTCCTTGAAGTGATCAAGCTCCTTCCTTAGCTCTTCGATCTTGCTCTCGAAGGAGATAGTCTTATCATTCATGGGTATTCCTTCGTCCAGATGCTTGACTTTCAGGCTTCATGGTCTTGCCAATTGGCTGTGACAGACTAATCATGGGTTGGTGGCCCTTCTTGCCCGCGTTAACTCTACGAGCTACCTAGCTTCAGTCTGTTTTCTACGTCAGACAGCTCTTAGGATGCATTCACAGTATCTTCGATAGCCTCTCAAGGGCCTCATCTATCTTCTCTTTGGGCTGGGTTATTGAGAATCTTATGTATCCTTCTCCGTACTTTCCAAAGCCTACGCCAGGTGTCACGACGACCCCGGCGTCTAGGAGCTTGGACGCAAACTTCATCGAGTCTCCTCTGCACTTAACCCAGACATAAAAGGTTGCCAGAGGCTTCTCACACTTGAGCCCAAGCGAGTTCAATCCATCAACTAGGATATTCCGTCTTTCAGCGTATTCCCTGTTCACATTCTTGACGTATTCAGGCGGCTCTCCATCATCCGTGTATGTTCTGAGGGCTTTTGCAGCTACTTTTTCTATATACCCTGGTGGGCCTGAGTCGATCTGAGACTTAACCTTGACGAGACCTGATATTACTTGGCTGTTGCCGACCGCGAAGGCGATACGATCTCCTGTCATGTTGAAGGTTTTGGAGCATGAGTTGAACTCGAC
>CAZBDB010000150.1:0-3874 GCA_964490655.1 uncultured Candidatus Bathyarchaeia archaeon
CTCCTTGATTCAGGCCAGCTATGTGATAAGTCTTTTATTCGCTCACGCCGATTAGATGTCCATTCATTGAATGAAGGGGCATAGTTGGTTTGAAGAGGGTTAAGGTCGGTGTTATAGGCTCAGGAGGGATCTTCCAAGGCGCCCATCTTCCCGGATATTCAGATGTTCAAGAAGCGAAACTTGTGGCTCTGTGTGATGTTTCTGAAGAGGTTCTGAAGAGGGCTGAGAAGAGGACGAAGAAACTCTACCTCGACAAGGCCGAGAAGGCAGAGGAAGGTGGAAACCTGGAGCTGGCAGACCGGCTCAAAGGAGATGTTGAGGAAATGAGGACTTACAAGAGTGCAGAGGAGATGCTCTCGAAGGAGGATATCGATCTAGCCGATATCTGTACGCCCACGAAATTTCACAATCCATTGGCTATAATGGCTCTGAAATCCGGCACAAACGTGATGGCCGAGAAGCCCATGGCTAGGACATATCTGGAATGCCTAGACGTCGTTGAGGCTGTGAAGGATACAGGGAAGCTCTATCAACACAATGAGAACTGGCTATACGACCCGATTTGGTACAACGCCAAGAAATTCATCGAGAGCGGAATCATAGGTGAGCTCCAATTGGTTTTCGTCGCCACAGCTCATGGAGGACCCGAATGGGCCTCGTGGTTCTGGGATCCCGAGGTCGCTGGAGGCGGAGCTCTCTTGGATAATGGCGTCCATGCTATAACGGCCTCTTGGTATCTGAACGGGTTTGAGAAGAGTCCTGTCGCAGCGAAAGCCGCCGAACCTTACGGTATATGCATAAGGATGAAGACTCGGCTTCTCCAGGGTATGTTCAAGCCATTCATTGTGGAGGATGACGCTCACGTACTGATCAGGTACGAGGGCGAGTCTGGAGAATGGTCAACAGCGCATGTTGAGGGATCATGGTCCCATAGAGACTCGATGGAAACCCGGATGATCGGAACGAACGGTGAGATCCAGCCTCAAGAGAAGGAAGAAGGAGTCGTGTTGAAGATCGTTGACTCCTTCGGTAGTGTAAGAGAGATTCCTTTGGGCAGGCGCACTTGGACGATGAGCTTCGCCGGGGAGATAAGGAACATGTGTAATTGCGTGATAAGCGGGGTCAGACCGGTGTGCGATGAGAATATCGGCGCGGAGACAACCGCGATCGTTCAAGCAGCATATCTATCTCAGAAGAGAGGCAAAAAGGCAGTGACGCTGGACGAGTTTAAGAAGTATGCCTCGACATTGAGAGAGAAGGAGGGGAAGGACGCCCCGAAAGTCCTCTTGAAGGAGATGCTCGAAGCAATCAAAGTATACGCCTGAGCAAGAGAGAACATATTAGTGCACTAATTCCATAGAGCCTTGACATTCCGTGGTAAATGCTGTCGAAACTCCAGAGGCAAGGCTGACACATTGAGAAGCGAGAACGAGTCAGTGGATAACACGAAGCTAAAGCTTAGGATCTCCGAGGCGTGAGGTCAACCTTAATACGATGCGTCTTTGAATGTTTTGTTGAGTAGGATTGAAGGAGGATGTTGGAATGGTGAAGAAGATAAAGATCGTTACTGAATCGACCGGTGAGGTTGAGGCTGAGATGTTCGAGGATAAGACCCCTGAGACGGCTAGAGCGATCTGGGAGAAGCTGCCGATTGAATCCAGAGCTAATACATGGGGTGATGAGATATACTTCTCAATACCCGTATATCTGGGAGAAGAGAACGCTCAGGAGACCGTGGAGTTGGGAGACCTGGGATACTGGCCTCCCGGGAATTCCTTCTGCATATTCTTCGGTCCGACTCCGATAAGCCGAGGAGGCGAGATAAGGCCGGCGGATCCTGTGAACGTCTTCGGAAAGGTGAAGGCCGACCCTAAGATTTTCAAGAAGGTTCGAAGCGGCGAAAAGATCAGAATTGAGAGGTTATGATCTCTAGCTCTGTGTGAAGGAGTCACAGTTGGGTTAGGTCTATTTCTTTTCCTTCATCTTGATCAGTTCATCTACCAATCTTTCTAGGTAAGTTAATCCTTTGAATTCTATCCCGTATCTCCTCAACATGTACGCGATCAGTGTGAAACTCTTCTTTTGCCAATACTGCTTGAGGGTCTCGTAGTCGTCAGGGTTGATTCTTCCCAATAAGTTCTTGGCATCTCTGGACGCCTCATCAGAAAAATCGTCCGACATCTAGAACGGTATCACCTCCCATATTCATTCTATTCCTCGCCTAGCATATTATCCTTTCTCATGCAATCTGGCTATGTCCGCAGACTCTTTTTCTGCGTCTTTTTTCAAACGGATCTCAGCTTGCGCGCTAGAATGACAAGCAGAAAGCCTCTAGCCCAAACTATTTGCGAAGGTCGAGATTGAAACAAGTATCCAAACAATTATCATGAGAATCATTTTTCTCTTATTCTGTCTTATCCTGTTTTCAACAATCCATTTTGGAGCAAAGGTTAGTAGGCTGTATATTGATATTGCTACTGGTATCCCAATTAGCATAATAGGGAAAGTATATAGCAGTCTGTTGCCTGTAAGAACGACCTCGACAATAAAGGCACCAACCAGCATAGCCAGAAAAACTCTCCAATCACTCCATTTCCTCCTGTAGATCAGAAAGGCGAATATCAAGGGATAACCAACATAGAATAACCATATTTCCGGCATGTAGCTTAACCATCTTTCAAAATCAGGGTTAAATGCAGTTGTCCAGTCCACAACAACCCAGAAGATCGTGCCTGCCAATAAATATCGAGTGAACTCTTTCATGTGACTAGAATGGGGATCTAAAGCCTATATAATTGTCCAATCACTTTTTTGGTACCGTTATGCATCTTGGAGTCTTAGCCAGCAAGCTAATCCAAGTGTTGTGCCAACGCGGGCGCTAATTCAGACAAATTGGGCAATGAGGATACGAGGAAATGATTTAAGAAAACGGTGCATTAATGTCTATCAGGAGAGGATTGGTGTGGGGCAATCCGAAAGAGAAAGACCGATTTACTTGGACCCTGACCAACCGATCGACAAGAGAGTTGAGGATTTACTTGGGAGGATGACGCTGGAGGAAAAGGTTGGGCAGATGTGCCAGTATAGCGGTTTCTCAGAGGAACGTGAGATACCAGTCAAGGAGGGTAGAGTGGGTTCATTTCTAAATGTTCTCGGGGCGGACAACACGAACACAGTTCAAACGATGGCCGTGGAGCATTCCCGCTTGGGTATACCGTTGATTTTCGGCCTCGATGTGATACATGGTTATTCGACGATTTTCCCTATTCCTTTGGGACTGGCGAGTTGTTGGGATCCAGATTCAGTCAAAAAAGCAGCCTCTATTGCGGCAGCGGAAGCTGCATCTGAGGGTATACATTGGACTTTTGCGCCGATGGTTGATATTGCCAGGGATCCTAGATGGGGTAGGATTGCGGAAGGAGCTGGGGAGGATCCCTATCTAGGTTCAGCTATGGCAAGGGCTTTGGTGGAGGGGTTTCAAGGACACGATTTGGCTGATCCTGACACCATTGTTGCCTGTCCAAAGCATTATGTTGCTTACGGTGGAGCTGAAGGGGGAAGAGACTACAACACAGTGGATGTTTCTGAAGGAGTTCTAAGGGAGATCTATCTTCCACCTTTCAAAGCTGCAATTGTTGATGCTGGAGCCGGAACAATTATGAGTGCCTTCAACGATCTGAATGGCGTTCCTGCTTCTGCTAATCGTTATACTTTGACAAGTATTCTCCGCAAAGAGTGGGGCTTTGACGGATTTGTCGTCAGCGATTGGAATGCTATCCGTGAACTTCTTAACCACGGCATTGCTACGACGCCAGCGGAAGCAGCGAAGGAAGCGGTTAATGCCGGCGTTGATATGGATATGGAGGGCGACGTA
>CAZBDB010000151.1:0-3857 GCA_964490655.1 uncultured Candidatus Bathyarchaeia archaeon
CTTGTCGTCCCAGTCCACCATGCTGAGGTCTATGAAGCCCTTTATCTCGATAGTTTTCGGATCATGAATGTTAGGCCTCAGCAAGTTGCCAAGCCTCCCGGCAATCTAATACTTTTCTCCAGTTTATAATATCTATCTGATGCCCACGCTGGTCCTACGAGAGAGACCTTTGGAGAAGGAGGGGAAGAGGACAGCTGTGTTGAGCTTTTCCGCAATTGGTTTCTATGTGTCAGCCTTCATCTTCGGCATGTTTCTCAAATCTACGGTTTTCTTCCCTTTCGATCTTAGCTACCTAAAGATGCTTCTGCATCCTCTAGTAGGCTGAAGTTGTCGTATGTGAAGGAGAAGTATAGTGCCGTCACGTAGGTGTAGTAGTCGGACTTCTTGGCTATGATGCTGTTGGTTGGATCGTACACGGTGTCTCCGATCTCTACCCATGCATGGCCTTTGCCTAGAATCTCCCCAGCGACGACGCTCGCTTGTCGGTCTATGTCTTTCCAATAGAGTGTAGAGGCGAAGAGTATGGCTTTGTCTTCGCAATCACCTGCTGCCTTCGCTATCGTCTCGCTCGCATTGGCAAAGTGTTCTCTCTGGCCATATAAGTCTAGATCTTGCCTGTAATCTACTTCGCCGTGGACATGGTCGAATATAGCTTCGATTGATCCTATGTTGAGTGCGTCGTCCATGAAGTAACTTCCTTTATGTTGGTAAAGTGTCTCTAGAAGCCAGTAATAGTACTCTTGATCCAGCTCATCTGCTGGCTTTTCCACATACCGTTGAAGTCTATCTAGAGAAGGCTTCTCGAGCAATGTGAAGGTCTTCTCGAACGTTCTTGTTATCTCCACAATGACCTCAGGTGGTCCTCCAAATCCGTGTCCATCTCTTCCCGCCCTTCTTGCGAATGGGGTCACCGTCAACTTTGCGTCGATCCGTATGGTATATGGCTCTCCAACCTCCACAATTCCGCTTGTCAGCGTCACTGCAAAGTGTTTTCTACCTAAGCCTGCTAGATGAGATATGTAGGACCAGACTGTTTCGCCTTCCGCATTCCGCAGTGTTATGACCGTTGTGAAGTTCGCCACGCCATTAGGAGGGGTTGTCTTCTGTCTTTCCATCACTTCCACGGATGGACTCAGAGTCAGAAATACGCCTTTGGCGACTCTATTCCTAACAGTGAAACTTTCCTGTTCAATCTCCGGGTTACGAACATTAAAAGTCGCATCTATCTCAGTATACCATTCGGATCTAGTCAAGGCTGGAATGATGATCGGCGGTGCAAATGTGATGGACATTACTATCATAGCAGCTATCAAGACCCCAGCTGCACCGGAGACTATCACCTTCCTAGACCCGTAGACCAATAACTCTCACTTTCCTTTCCTGAATCAGAATTCGAATCAACATCTTCGGGAGGCATTCAACAAAAAAGGGAAAATGGGGGGTTTCTTTCATTGCCGTTCGACCTCTCTATTTCCTTCTCACCACTGCTATGACAATCACGATCGCTACAGCTGCTACCGCTAGACCGATGAGAGCGTAGTTCATCCACTGTGTGGGCGGCTTGACGCTGAAAGTCAGACTGTCCTGATCTAAGACGTAGCCGTCCTTTTGCGCTGTTATGACAATGTCGTGGGTCCCTTCGGTGAGATCTGAAGTGTCAATGTTCCCCGCGTAGTTGCCGCTGCCTTGATCTGAAAGGGAGATGGTGGTTCCGTCGAATGTTGTTTGGACGTTCGCTTCTTCAACTGGGTTTCCGTCTTCATCTTTGACTGTTGCAGAGACTGTGACCGTTTCTCCCACGGTCACTTCGGCTTTGGAGAGGGTTCCTGAGACATCTAGAGGGGTTACCTCAACTACCGTCCATGTTGAGAAGTGCGTTGTATTACAGACTAGATATCCGTCCTCATCGATGTAGCTCTCAACGGGAACCCAGCCAGTTCTAGTTCTGTTCCAGTACGCCCAAGTTAGCCTTGAAGCGTTGATTACTCTATGAAGTTCACCTTCTAGAGCTGCTTCGTCGATGTGCAGTCTCAGCCTAGCATTCAGCGGGACCGTTACGTTGGGCTCGATGTCTACGTAGAGGTTCAGAGTTCTCTCTAAGGCAATCGCTCCGGAAGGCGGAGTCACATTCGCGTTTATTTCGAGATGCACCGACTCGCTCGGGTCTACGATCAATGAGAAGTATCGCGTCGTCACTTTGGAATCTACGGTTATGTTCACTTGCAGGCTTCTATGAGAGTGTAGCATTAGTGCAAAGTTCTTGAAGAGGAACGTATGAGTCCTGTTAGCTGTGATTTTCTCGACAAAGCCTTTAGGTACAACGTCTGGACGGGATACGTTCACTCCCAGACTTGGGTCGTGAACTAACCTTCCGTCTCCGAAGTTGGGATATACCATGAATATGTTCACTGTTCTTCCGGTCATGTTGAATGATGATCTCACTTCAACCGGCTCATCATCAACCATTGCAGTGCTAAGCCAAGACAGGTATCCTTTGCCAAAGTTTACGGTGCTCACAGCGTTTTCAGTTGTTTCGGGTGTTCCTGAACCGTCCTGTCGGTTCACGCTCCACCAAAGTCCGAGGAGGGTGTCGTTGTTTGCCCAAGGCCATTTGTCTATTATGACATCTATCTTAAGTTCTGCGCCGCCGGTCACATTGTATGTTATGCCTTCTGACACTAGTTGGTAATCCTCTTCGTACAGCGAGCATTGGAGGGTGATGGCCACGTCCTCCAGTCTTCCGTGTCCGCGTTTGCCGTTGATAGTGAAGTTGAAACTTACGCCGACTGTTCTGTCATTCTCGTCCTTTATGTACGTTGGCTCGCTTAGCGAGAGATCCGCGCTGGAAAGGGCGAATGTTTGTCCGATTATTCTTTCATCTTCGGTACCTTTGTACGTTCCGTCGCCATTCGTGTCATTGAACTCGAAGACCTGATGGAAGAACACTTGATAGACGGTTTCATTTTCACCGTTGTACCAGTACTGGAACTTCGGAACTTGGACGCTCCCTGCAAACTTCACCGTGAATAGATCGGTGCCTATTACAAAGTCTAGTCCGTGCCATTCTAGTTTCCTGATTCTCCATCGGATTCTTTCCCGAGCTCTGAGTTGTTCAGAGGCAGTTGTTGCTGCGTAACTTACCGTCGGCAGACACAGAAGCAGCACCAATGATAGACAGGCTATGGCAATGAAGCGCTTGCTTTTTCGTAGAGGTTCGTGTTTCATTTTCTTTTTCCTCCCGAAAATATAGGCAGATCGTCTGGTATAATGAAATGCTTTTGAACACAGTGTTCAAATTCTTGTACGATAGGCATCAAGGCTTCTGCCTCCATACCCTTATGGTCTCGTACCATAGGATCGCTGTGCCGAGAACCCCGAATATAAGCGCGAACATGCTGTAGAAACTGAACTCTTTCAGCTGTGAGAAGAAGTAGGCCAGAAGGGTTGTGAACATTGTTGCATAGAGAACATATCTAGGAAGCAGAAATGCGCCTAGCCTTATGAACTGCTTAAGAACTCCAACCTTAACTTCTCTTATCAGCCTGTAATCGCCTCTATCGTTTACAGCAAGCTCTAGCTCTTCTAACTTGTTCAAATGGTATGCTGCTAATGCCGGACTGGAAAAACCTAGTTGCCTCTGGAGTTCTCTGACGCCAATCACGCCGTCTTTAGCGTTGAGGAGAGCCCAGTAAGTTCTAAGTGTATTTCCCTTCAATTCACTGGCCATCTTCTCATCGTCGAGTGAGCTCAAGCTGAGGGCTCTCCCGCTGATCTTTCCGTGTCAAACAATCAATTTAAAGTTTCTCTCAGCGACTCAAGAGTATCTTGAATTTGCACATCCAGTAGACTTTGAGAGC
>CAZBDB010000152.1:0-1160 GCA_964490655.1 uncultured Candidatus Bathyarchaeia archaeon
CGATCATGATTGCTCTTCTGATGGGCGTCTTCTGGATCACAATAGAAGGCGCGAACATTCCATCGCAACTCTTAGCAGAGGGTCTGTTTTGGCTTGAAGACCAGTTCACCTTGCTGTTCAGGTGGTTCGGAGTCCCTGAGTGGCTTGAAGGTGTGCTGGTCCACGGAATTTACAGGGGTCTCGCGTGGGTTGTAGCCGTCATGCTGCCGCCTATGGCTATTTTCTTTCCTCTCTTTACAATCTTTGAGGACTTCGGTTACCTAGCGAGGGTCGCATTTAATATTGACCGATTCTTCAAGTGGTCCGGTGCACATGGAAAGCAAGCCATCACTATGTGTATGGGCTTCGGCTGCAACGCCACCGGGGTCATCTCCTGCAGGAGCATCAACTCGCCTCGTGAGCGGCTTATCGCCATCCTTACCAACAACTTCGTACCGTGTAACGGCCGTTGGCCCACCCTCATTCTGATGACAACTGTTTTCGTGGCACCAATGTTCCCATCAGCCATGTCATCCATAGTAGCTGCAACTGTGATGGTTGCTATTACGTTGGTTGGCATCTTTGCAACCTTCATAATATCCGCCGTGCTTTCACGTACACTGCTTAAAGGCGAGAGTTCGTTCTTCACCCTGGAAATGCCATCGTATCGTCGTCCGCAGATTTTCCGCGTCCTCTACACTTCATTGATTGATCGAACGATCAAAGTCTTATATCGTGCCATAGTTTGGGCTGCACCAGCAGGTGCAATCATCTGGATCTTGGGGAATGTGTATCTTGGAGGCGAGACCCTAATGACTTACCTTGCAGGTATTCTCTCACCCATCGGACTATTGATTGGTCTTGACGGTATCATTCTACTGGCCTACATTGTCGCCCTCCCGGCCAACGAAATTATCATCCCAACAATAATTATGGGTTACATGGGCGCCAGCATGATGACTGAGCTCGAAAGCATGGCTGGACTTCACGCGCTCTTTGTAGCTCAAGGGTTCACTGTCGTCACAGCAATCTGTCTGATGCTATTTTCGGTGCTTCATTATCCATGCGCAACTACCACCCACACTATTTGGAAGGAAACGAGAAGTGCTAAGTGGACATTACTGTCAAACCTAATTCCACTGGCGGTCGCGTTCCTAGTCTGCTTCGTCATTGCTCAGTCT
>CAZBDB010000152.1:1260-3813 GCA_964490655.1 uncultured Candidatus Bathyarchaeia archaeon
CTATGCCTAGGACAATGCCCACTACATATAGAATGATGAGCCACCATGGGTTGAACCACTTGCCTATCGTCTCCTCTTTTCGCTTCAGTATTATAGCTCCGATCATCGAGGCGACGATCATAACCGCGGCGATGTAGGCGAGATAGAGGACGGTCATCTTGTTCACCTATAACCCCAATGCTTCGATAACTTCTCCAACGCCCTCCCCCGTTCTCATGCTCGTTTTAACTGCCTTGATCTTTGGGTTGATTTGTTTGGCCTCTTCGGCCAGCCTCTCAGGGTTTACTCCCATAGCCTCAGCCAAGTCTATCTTGTTTATGGCTGCGACGTCTGCGTCCATGAAGATGAAGGGGTGCTTGACGACCATGTAAGGCCCCTCGGTGACGCTTATCACCACTATTCTCTTCTCGGATCCCAATGGAAACTCGGCTGGGCAGATCAGGTTTCCAACATTCTCTATGAAGAGCAGGTCGATTTTGCCGAGGTCGATCCTCTTCAGCGCTTTCGAAACGAGGTTTGCATCCAAGTGACATTCCTTCCCAGTGTTGATGGGGACAGAGTCAACGCCGTGTCTTGCAATGATCTCAGCATCGATCGTTGTCGTCAAGTCCCCTTTGAAAACCGCAATCCTGTACTTGTCCTTCAAGATCCCGATAATCTTCTCGATTAGGGAAGTCTTCCCGGATCCGATGGAGCCCATAACGTCTATTGCCTTGACACCACACTTCCTCAATAACTTCTTGTTCTCCTCGGCAAGCCTCTCATTCGCCCTGAGTATGTTAGCGTCTAACTCGATATCGAAGATCTCCCCTTCCTCAGCCCTCACAACATCCTTCACATTAGGCCTCAAAACAGTCAAGCGCTCCAAAATCTTCAATTTCTGGTCATGAACTGGAACTCTTAAGCTCGTTTAGGATCTGGGTCCATGATCACCAGCTTTCCAAGCATCTTAATCCCCTTCGCGTCTTTTCCTTCCCATGTAAAGCCATATAGCTTCCACAATGGCGGCGATGGCCACTACAGATGTGGCTGCCTGAAATATTGTCAGCTGGTTCTTCAGGCTTTCCATCTCTGCCCTGAGCGCGCTCGTGCTTCTCCAAGTTCTTAAGCCCTCGAAGAGTTGCTCTGCATTGTAATGGAACATCTGCGTCAGGTCTTCGGTTTCAGGAACGGCTCCAGGAAAGTTTGTCAGGACTACATGCACAGCCCCAACTTGAGAGGCTATTCCCGCCCCGAACTCAACGCTGATCTGAAGGTTATCAATTATGAGGGCAACCTCCTCCCTCTGCGCTGTCTCGACGAGGGCAGTTATGTCAGCAGCTGACAGAGTCTCCGGCGGATTATAGGTAGCAACTACATCAAAGCCTACCGACTCAACGAAGGTTTCCTGCCACTTCATACAGATGACATTGACCGTCCCCACCTCTAGGGTCTGGGCCTCGCCCGCTATCTCGCTGGCTACCGCGTCGACATCGGCCAACATCGCCGCTATCTTAGCATCCAAGTCGATGGATAGGGCCTTGCTCAAGTTTCCTCCCACCAGGTTTATATAGCGGTTTGCCCCGTCAGGCGTGTTGTAGACTCCGGGAACCTTAACCAAAGTCAGATTCTCGTTTCCCGCAGCCTCGATCAAACCTTGCAACCAGAATTCCCCTGGTGTGGCTTGGTAGAATAGAAGCTTCGCCTTGCTAACGGCATAGATATCGCTTGGCTTAATGTCGTAGTCGGCCGGGCATAGGCCGGGTCGCACCAACACTACGATTTCAGCTTTGTCCCCCACGAAATCTTCGACTAGAGAACCCAAAACATTGGTTGTGCACACAATTATCAGTTTTTCAGTAGCGCCTTCAGCTGTGATTAGGGTTGTGGAGAGTCCCACCATGAGTAGGTTCAAGGTCAAGAGGAAAATCATGGATGCGACCGTTCTTCTAGCCTTCACGGTTTCACCTCCTTCCTCTTCCTTTTGGGTGACAAGAGGACTGAGAAGGCAAAGATGAGGGTTGAGACCAAGACTATGCATGAGCCGATCGGCACATCTAGGACAAGGGAGACTAGGAGGCCTGAGATGCAGGTGATGGCTCCGATAGCAGGGGAGACGATCACGATCTTCTTCATGTCGTGAAGGAACTGGAGGGCTGAGGAGGCGGGGTTAAAGAGGAGGGCGAAGATGAGGAGACCGCCCACAAGCTTTAGGGAGAAGGTTACCACCAGGCCTATGAGAAAGATTATGAAGTATACGAAGGGCTTAGTGTTTATCCCGTCAGCTTCCGCCAGCTTTCTATTGAACATGATGGCGAAGAGCTCTTTCCAAAAGAAGTGGATTAGAGCAAGAGCGGCGGCGCACAGGGATGTCATGTAAACCATGTCGCTGTTGGTCATGGATATGACGCTTCCCCAGAGGACGCTGGCTACCTCGCTAGAGAGACCAATTTGAGGGGATAGGGTCAGAAAGATGAAGGCCAAGGCCATGTTGAGGGGAAAAGCTATGCTTGTCACGGTGTCCGCGTGCAACCGGGCCTTGTCGGCGACGGGTCCTATGAGAAGGGCTGTGGC